>CACZPL010000115.1 GCA_902783015.1 uncultured Lachnospiraceae bacterium | reverse complement strand
GCCGATCAGGTATGATCGGAAATAACGGTTTGTGTGGAAAAAGAACATGATGTTTGCTATAATCATTTGCATATACTTGTATGTAAGGAGAACGCCATGAACGTGATAGAGACAAAGGATCTCACGAAGAGCTATGGGAAAAGCCGTGGGATCGAGAACTTAAATCTCACGGTGGAGCAGGGGGATTTCTTCGGCTTCATCGGGCCGAACGGCGCAGGGAAATCCACCACGATCCGGACACTTCTCGGATTGATCAAACCGACGGGCGGAAGTGCGAAGGTGCTCGGATTTGACATCGTGGAGGAACAGCAGAAGCTTTTGCCGTTAATCGGCTATCTGCCTTCGGAGATCAATTTCTACAGCGGCATGAAGGTAAAGGACGCGATCAAATATTCCGCGGACCTTCGAAAAAAAGACTGCGCGGAGGCAGCCGGAGCGCTCTGCGAACGCCTGAGTCTTGATACGTCCAAAAAGGTGGATGACCTCTCGCTCGGAAACAGAAAAAAGGTGGGAATCGTTTGTGCGGTACAACACGCGCCGGAGCTGCTCATCTTGGATGAACCGACCTCCGGACTTGACCCGCTGATGCAGCGCGAGTTCTTCAATATCCTAAAGGAGCAGAGTGCAAGAGGGGCGACAATCTTTTTTTCCTCGCACATTCTTTCCGAGGTACAGGCCTATTGCAAGACGGCGGCCTTCATCAAAGAAGGAAAGATCATCCTCTCGGACAAGGTAGAACAGCTGGAGTCTACCGGAGCGAAAAAGGTGACGCTGCGCGGGATCGCGGATGCGGAGCCGCTCACAAAATCTGTCGGAGCGAAGAACGTGAGCCATGTTCACGCGGAGGACGGTGTGGTAAGCTTTTTGTATAAGGGAGATGTGAAAAAGCTGCTCACGGCGCTTACCGATCTTCCGTTTTCGGATGTGAATATCACGGAACCGAGTCTGGAAGAGATCTTTATGCACTTGTACTAGGAGGAGACCATGACTGTTTTAAAACAAGAATTACGTTCACAAAAGTGGATGATCATTATATGGAGTGTTGCCATCGCGGGCCTGATGGCAGCCAGCATCATGATGTATCCGGAGATGAAGTCGCAGATGGACTCCGTTTCGGATATGTTTGCGAATATGGGTGGCTTTACCGCTGCCTTCGGCATGGACAAGATCGACTTCGGCACGCTGCTCGGCTATTATATGGTGGAATGCGGCAATATGATCGGCATCGGCGGCGGCCTGTTTGCTGCCATCGTGGGTGTTTCGGCACTCATGAAGGAGGAAAAGGAGCGGACCGCGGAGTTTTTGTTCACGCATCCCTTATCCCGCGCAAGAGTGATCACGGAAAAGCTGATCAGCACGGTGCTGATCGTGCTCCTGCTCAATCTGTTCGTTTTCGTTGTGGCTACGCTTTCCGTGATGGCGATCGGCGAGTCCGTTCCGTGGAAGGAAATCCTTATATACCACGCTGCAAATCTCCTTATGGGGATAGAGATCGCCTGCATCTGCTTCGGTATTTCCGCCTTCATTGTCAAAGGCGGTATGGGACTTGGGATAGGCGTTGCGGCGCTGATGTACTTTTTGAACATCATGGCGAATCTGGCAAAGAGTGCGGAGGGCCTGAAATATGTGACACCCTATGGTTATACGGACGGCTCGTACATCATAGAGCACGGAAGCTTAAACGGCGCTTATGTGGCAGTCGGAATGAGCTTTGCGGTGATCGGTGTAGTGGCGGCCTATATCAAATATCTGAAAAAAGACATTCGTGCGTGAAAAATAATGACAGTTTTGCACAGATGTAGTATAATAATATATTATCGAATGCAAGGGGGGAAAAGCACATCGGTATCTTTTTAGATCTGGTGTGCTTTTGTTGTTTTATAAGAAAGGGAAGTGCGTATGGAAAATAAACGGAGTATTACCTATAAGCATCTCGCGATTGCTGCGCTCTTAGGAGTTATGCTCATCTGCGGAATTTTGGAGGTAAGGCATAGCAGGGCAAAGGCAACGCCGGATGTTGCGGCGGAGAGTTATCTTTACCTGGCAGAGCTTGCCATGGCCTCGGAGGACACGGATACGGCAGAACTCTATCTTGAGAAGATGTATGCCGACTGTGGAGAGAGTCCGGAGGGAACGCTTGCCTACGCGCGTCTTTGCGTGATGAAGCAGGACTATGTGGGTGCGGGAGCACTTTATACAAAGCTTGCAAATACCGGACAGGCGGGACTGATGAATGATCTCGACACGCAGATTGCCACCGGTGCCGTCAACGGGACGCTGGTGGACGTATTTTCGGCAACGGCAGCCTTAGATTATATGAAGGGGCTGGAGGAAAGCGGGATCAGCATCTCGGAATACGGTTACACTGAGGAGCAGCGAACGAGCTTTACCGCGATCGCCAACGGCTCTTATGATCCCATGGGGGATATGAAAAACTTCCTTGCGCAGGATACGGCGACGAAGAAGAACGCTAACGCGCAACTTGCATCCCTTGAAAATGCATCGCTTGCCGCAGAGGCGCTTGACAAGGAATACAAGGACTATCTGGCAAGCGGAAGCTATGACCCGGTAATGACGGATCAGTGTGTGGCAATCCTGAATGCGGTGCAGAAGGATACGCCGTCGGCGCTTAAGATCCCCGCTTTAGACGAGGCTTATATCCGCGCACAGATCATGAAGGATGAAAAGGAAAAGCTGATCGATTATGCCGTAAGCGGGGACTCTCAGCTTGCTATGGCCGCCGTGGGACAGCTCGTTGCCGATGGTGCCATCAAGGAGAAGGATCTGCCCTCCGACTTTTTGACCCTGAAGCAAAAGGATGTACAGGCGGTCGGTAAACAATGCGAGCAGGCCTTAAAAAAGATACGGAAAAAGAACGACAATGAGGGCGCAGCGGTTCGTGAAGCCGAGGCAAAGGTGGAGGCAGTTTTAAAGATTGCCGAAAAGCCGGCGCTTGTCGAGGTAGAGCGAAGGATCCAACCCGAGAAGGAGGAGCTTTCCAAGCAAAGTGCGCTCTATCTTGCAGACAGCGCGCTCTGCTATGCGGCCGGGAACACGGACAAGGGCGATGCCATGTTCAAAAAGAGTATGGAGACGGCACCCTATGCGGATAATGATAAATTTGAGGATTCCATGCGGGATGTATCTTCCGCAATGTACAATGCGGACGGGGATATCGGTGCCGGTGAGGATACCGACGCGTATTATGACAACGATGTAAAGGATGTGGGTGAAAGTGTTCAGGAGGCCTATGTGGAGAGCGTTCCATTTGTGAGCCCACACGTGGAAATACCCGAGGATGAGGATGAGGAAGGCAGCGGAAATCCGTTCCATCAGGAGGAGACAACGGAGGCATACGGGAATCCGTTTTCCGGTATCATCGATTCCGATGATACGGAGGAACAGCCGCCGATCGGGGAAATGCCTTTAAATGAAAAACTGACGGCACTCGAGGAGCTGACGGCAGCGGGAACAACCTATGTTACGAAGGAGAGTGCGGCCTTAAATATCGGCAAGATCGATGTGTCAGGCTTCCCCACGGTGTCCTTTAATCTTCAGACCTCGAAGCCGCTTGATTTAAAGAACCCCGGGCTTATCATCAACGACTGCAATATAGCCATAACGGATTATACGGTAACTGAGAAGAAATTTGATAAGGCGATCATCTATGCGGTGTGCGATAAATCGGGTTCCATGGAAGGCAGTACCGGCAGCCTGCAATCTGCAGTGTACAGTCTGGCAGGGAGTCTTTCCAAGAACGAACAGATGGGCTTGATCGGGTTCTCGGACGGTGTGGATTTTGATTCCGGCATCGTGAGCGATCCTTCGCAGCTGACGGAGTATATCAGTATGCTGGAGGCTGACGGCGGAACAAATATCGCCTCCGGTACCTTTGCCGCACTGTCGCATATCTCCGGAAGCGAGGATACGATCAATGTCGTGATCGTGATGACGGACGGCGAGGACAGCTCCTTTGACAGCGGGACACTTGCCAAATTGGCGGAGTACACAAGCAACGGGCATACCATGGTTTATACCGTGGGCATGGGCAGCAGTGTAAATTCCGGCTACTTAAGTCAGATTGCAAGAGCGGGTAACGGACGTTCCCTGCATTCCTTCTCCTCAAGAGAGCTGAAGGCAATCTACGACTTTGTTCATACACAGATGGAAAACAATTATGTCGTTACGTTTACGGCAAAGAATACCAAGTCTAACAATCGAGTTTTGACCGTGGCAAATTCCACTGACGGCTTTGCGGTTTCGAAGGAGTACACTCTTGGGCGCGATGAAGATGAGGAAGAAGACGGAGATGTTGTCGTTTACGGTTTTTCCAATAAGAAGATCTATAAGGAAAATGAGGATGTAACCGCAAGCATTCGCGGAAAAGGTTTTAAAAATGACATGGAATGCAATGTCACCCTGGTGGGAGACGGATACCGCGGAAGTATTACCGGAAGCTTTGTGTCGGAAACACAGTTCGTGGTGACCATTCCGGCCAAGGTTCCTCCGGGGAAGTACAGAGCCATGATCGCCATCGGATCCACAGCCTATAAGGATGAGATCGAGATCTTGGACGGGGATGAGAAGATCTTCCGTTACGGAGCTTACTGGTTTTACGGTGACAAGGTGATCCGGGATGAAGAAAACCAAACAGTCACCATCAAGGGTAATGTGATGATGAACGGATACCTGAATTTCGGCGGTGATGTAGTGATCAACGGTGACACCTTGAAGGAGACGGTGTCCATGACCAGCGAGGGCGGGAGCAGAGTAGTCTTTTCAGCTCCGTTGCCCGGACTTTTGGAATTATTCTGTAATTCGGTGTCGGTGGGAAGCTGGCACGGTTATACGCTTCACAAGGATGAGGCGCATATGAAGGATCTGAATAATTATACGGTGGAGTCGGTATCCATCCCGAACCCGGTGGCGATGGTCGCTTTGGTGGTAACGGATCCTGAATATAAACTGTATCCGCATAAATTGGAGTACAAAGCGGCGAGTGTAGCGTTTAATTTCCCGACTGTGACGCAGGTGCTTGAGACCTATCACAAGACTCCGTTTAAGTTTGATGCTGATTTCGGAGGATATCTTGATGCGAACGGACATCATTCCAAGGGACATGTCAATGTGGAGGATCTCGGTGTAGATTTTCATATAAAAGCGTTTAAATTTCAAATTAAGAAGGCATCCTTCAGCTGGGATACCTACAACAATGATTACGGTCTGGCCTTTGTTGTCAAAACAGGCTTTGGTTTGAAAAAAGATAACGCCTTCGGATTTGAGATTGCCTTTAAGGGCGGAAAATGGGATGCGGCAAAGCTGTATATTGATATTCCCTGGCCCGTGGTGATAGAGCCGGTTCCTGTCACGATCAGGAATTTTATCGTCGGTTTTTCGGATCTGTCATCTGTATCGCAGGATGCAAGCTTCGGAGCGACACTTTTGCAGATGAGTTGGGAGGGAAGCTGCGATATTGAGGTGTCAAACCTTACAGAATTGATCCCGGGTGCAAATTCGTTTTTCGGTTCGCTGCCGCTTGTCGCGTTTAAGGATACGAAGGTTAAGGCGAATTTTCACAACGCAAGCTTTTCGTTGACCAGTAATGTCACGCTGTTCGGCGAGTTGAACATCGGGGAGGTTGAGGCGTACCTCGGGAAGTATACATTTACAAACTATGTGCTCGGAATTGTCGATGCGGAGGTTGCGGGCGTGTTCCTGAGAGCCACAGTAGGACCCAATCTGGATCTTCCTCGCTTTAAGATTAAAGGACAGGGAACTCTCGAACTCGGGATCAATGATAAAAACGCGTATACATATATGGCCGGAGAACTTGAATTCATGCTTGACTTTATCAAGAAGCTTGAACTGAAAGGAAGGCTGAGCATAGAAAACGGTATTTACGGAGAAAACGGATCACTGAATCTCTACTACAATGTCAAACGAGATGACATTGATGGCTTAAAGAAGGGTGATGTCATCGGCGCGCAATGCGGGATCAGCGGATGGTGGCCGTATGTAAAGCTGCTTAAAAAGACAGATTAGGGGGGAGAGATATGAATAATCGAGTGATGAATAAAAAAGCATACAGATATCTTTTCCTTCCGCTTTTGTTTTGCCTTTGCTTTGCTTTTGTCATAAAAACTTATGCGGAATCCTACGAAAGAGATGTATACTACGTTGATCAGGATGGCAGGAGCTTTTATATAGCCGTTATCTTTGCAAACGAACAGGATAAAACCGGAATCAAACTGAAGGGGCCCGACGACAAGTACAGGAAGCTTGACTCTAAAACGATCACTACGATCAACGAGAAGAATTATATCTATATCCTGGTGGAAAATGCCGATCAGGGACAGTGGAAGCTGGTCTTTGACCGGGATCCCGGGGACAAGGTAGAGATCAAGGCCTACGCGGATGAGGCGCCTATTACGGTGGATTCCGTCAATGTGGGGACTCCGGATGCCGAAAACAAGGTGCCTGTGAGTTTTAAGGTTTCTCAGGAGGATGAAAGGAACTACAGCTATGAGATCCGTCTGGGCGCGGATGAGAGCATGGGCGAGTACCGAGTGCTTGCGACAGGAAGCTCCGAGGCCGGAAAGGAGGTCTCCGAATCCGTTTCTTTTGCGGATGTAAATACCTATGACTCATATTATATTCAGGTATATGTCCATTACGAAAAGGACGGAATCCCGAACTTTGATATGCGAACGAGTGCAGCGTTTGCCTATACAAATCCTGACGGAGACGCACCCTTAATAGAGGACTATAATCTCCGTGTGGAGATAGACAATGCCCAGATTGTGGCGGATGTGGCGGGATACACAGGGGATGTTAAGGCATACAGTGTCAAGCTGACAGAGGATGGAACAGCAGGGGAAGCGCAAGCTTTTGATCTTGCGGAAAACGGTGAACAGGCTTACGTTTCATTCAAGCCGGAAACACAGGTGCTTACCTGTGATCTTACCATCATGCACGGAAACGGGAGAACCTCG
This sequence comes from uncultured Lachnospiraceae bacterium, assembly GCA_902783015.1. Classification (GTDB taxonomy): domain Bacteria; phylum Bacillota; class Clostridia; order Lachnospirales; family Lachnospiraceae; genus Coprococcus_C. The sequence continues at coordinate 7,549 of CACZPL010000115.1, read as the reverse complement.
GCACCGCTTACAAAGACAGCCTATCTTGTTCCGCAGCAGGGCGTGACCTTTGTCAGTGTTCCGGCAAGTGGGCCGTTGACGAGTGATGTGTTAAACCTTGAATATGAAAATGCGTCGAACCTGGTTGTAAAGATTGAGAGAACCGATGGAAAGGATGTGCCGGAGTTCACTTTGAACGGAACAGGTGTCAGGCAGCTGAAGCTTGGTGAGTTTCCGATGGAAGCGGATATTTCCTACACCACACCGGACAACATCACCTATGTATACCACAGGATTTATTCTTTGGACGACATTCCGCCGACACTCAAGATTTATGAGGCTTTAGACGGCACAGTGACGAAGAACAGTCATATCGTGGTGACCGGAAAAACAGACGCGGATGCGGTTCTTACGGTTAACGGCGCGGAGACGGCAAAGAACGCGAACGGCAGCTTTTCCGTAGAGCTGGACCTCGCAAACGGGAAGAACAGTTACACGATCGAGGCTGCGGACACGGCCGGCAATACATCCTCCTATGTGTTTACCGTCACCTACAGCAAGGACGGCAGCGTACCCGAGGAGGTACTCGAGGAGGAAACCGGCAATGTAAAGACTCACTTTACGGCAAAGCTTTCAAAGTGGCTGTGGCTGGTCGGTATTTGCATGCTTGTGGTTTATGTGCTGTTCCTTGTGATCTTTGTACTGAATGGCAAAAAATCGCGTTCGGGAAGGGATAATCTCAGACGTGCGGCCCTTGTGACGGCAATCTGCTCCGGTGTTTACGGTGTGGCGGATCTTGTCTTTTACATCTTGCGCAGGCACTACGAAAAGTCTGCGGACTATATCGACCTTGCGGTAAACCGGCTGGAGGATGCAAGTAAATATCTGAAGATGACAAAGCTCTGCAGAATCTTCCTGATCATTTTTGCCGTAATGTTTGTACTCTCGGTTGCAGTGCTTGTAATAAGCAAAAAACGTGTAAATGCTCCGCAAAAGAAAACGATGCAAAAGGTACAACGGCCTGCGAGAGCAAACAAAAACTTTGATCCCTACGCGCAGCAGTCGGTACAGCAACCGATGCAACAACCGGTTCAGCAGCAGGTACAGCAACCGGTGCAGGCGGAGCAGCAAACGATACAGGAAGAGACAACACAGCAGATGAAATTCTGTAAGTATTGCGGCAATCAGATCAAGGCAAGCGCTTCGTTCTGCAAGAAGTGCGGAAAGAAACTTTAGGGGGAAAGAATATGATATGTAGATCATGCGGAAAAGAAATCGAGGATGATTCGGTCTTTTGCGAATTTTGCGGTTCGAATCAGATGTCGCAGCAACCGCAGCAGATACAACAACCACAACAACCTCAGCAACCGCAGTACGGGCAGTCCGGCCCGTTACAACAGCCGGGCTACGGTCAGTCGGGTCCGTTGCAACAGCCGGGCTATGGACAGCAGGGTATGCAGGGACAACCTGCCTACGGACAGCAGGGTGTGCGTCCGGCCTACGGCGCGCCCCACGGAAATCCGTCGAACACGGATAAGAAAACAAAGACGGCGATATGGATCCTGGTGGCCTGCAGTGCATTGATCGTTATAGGAGTCACGGTTTTTTTGATCGTGTTCAACAAAAAGAAGGACGAGGATGCGACCACACAGATGGCGCAGGGAACGACCGTAGAGCCGTTTGCGACCACAGGGTTTTCCACTACGGAGCTTGTGACAACAACGGCTGCTCCGACAACAACGGAGGCACCTACGACCACAGAAGCACCGACCACGACAACGGAAGCAACAACGACAGAGGCGACCACGACAGAATCCACCACAACGGAAAAGCAGACGACGGAAAAGGCAACCACGGAGGCGCCGAAACCTACGGGCGCGGATATCGCCAAGGAAATGTCCACGAATAAGGAAGCGGACATGAGCGAGTTTGACTGGTATACCAAGGACGTGTTCTTAAACGGTATGTGGGATGGCGCGGAAAAGATCAAGGATCCCGAGGAGATCGCAGGCGGCTGGAAGGTATTCTTCTGGTGGAATCCTCAGGGCACCCTGGAATACTACGGTGAGGAGATTGCCAATGCGGACTTCACCGTAAAGGGAAATGATGTGCAGATCGAGTTTAAGTATCGCTGGGTCAGATGGGGCGACAGCGAGCCCTATGACGAGAGCGGACAGGGATTTTCGGCATCGGGAACCTTTGACGGCGGATACATCGATCTCTCCAATGAGAGTTGGAAGTTTGAGCTGAAGGGATTCTATACAACAGGAGATAAGCAATATGCCATCGGCGAAATGATGGTGCAAAGCGGCGAGACGGCATATGTAGCTTTTGTGAGACCGTAGACAATGGAACAATCACTTACAACACTATCAAACGAAGAATATGCGGCCTATGTGGAAAAGAGCATCGTAAAAAAGTTCCGCAAGGAGATCTGGTGCAAGTTTACGAAAGCAATCAATACGTATGACCTGATACAGGACGGCGACAAGATCGCGGTGTGCATCTCGGGCGGAAAGGATTCCATGCTCATGGCGAAGCTTTTTCAGGAGCTTTTTCGTCACGGAAAGCAAAACTTTTCCTGTGAGTTTCTGGTCATGAATCCGGGGTATAACGAGGAGAACAGCGAGCGCATCCTGTACAATGCGGGGCGGCTGAAGGTTCCCGTCACCGTGTTTGAATCCGATATTTTTGATGTCACGGCAAAGGAAGACCTGGGCGGAAATCCGTGCTATCTCTGTGCGCGTATGCGCCGCGGGCATCTGTACGCGAAGGCAAGAGAGCTTGGATGTAACAAGATCGCTCTCGGCCATCACATGGACGATGTGATCGAGACAACGCTGATGGGCATGCTTCATTCCGGGCAGTTTCAGGGCATGATGCCGAAGCTTCACAGTACGAATTTTGAAGGCATGGAGCTGATCCGGCCCATGTATCTGATTCGCGAGGAGGACATCATTCACTGGAAGAATTATAACGAGCTTGTGTTTATCAATTGTGCCTGTAAACTGACGGCCGGACTTGCGAGAGGAGACACGGAATCCAAACGCAAGCGCACGAAGGAACTGATCAAAATGCTGCACGAGGAAAACCCTTATGTGGAGAAGAATATCCTGCGCAGCATTGAAAATGTGAATTTAGATACCTTGCTCGGATATAAACAACACGGAGAAAGACATTATTTTCTTGATTCGTATTGATTATTACGGTATAATAGTTAGGCGATTTTTATTTGTTTTTTCTGGAGGAAATACTATGGGCGGCTTTTTTGGAGTAACAGCAAAAGAGGATTGTATGTTTGATCTCTTCTTCGGCACGGATTATCATTCGCACCTCGGAACGAGACGTGCGGGTATGGCATTATACGATCCCGAGGAGGGCTTTGAGAAGTCCATTCACAAGATTGACAATTCTCCGTTTCGGACGAAATTCGAGAAGGAAGCTAATTCCATGCACGGGAAGTACGGCATCGGCTGTATTTCCGATTATGAAGCACAGCCCATCTTAGTGCGTTCGCATCACGGCTCCTTCGCGATCACGACCGTCGGAAAGATCAACAACGCAAACGAGATCATGGAAGAGATCCTGAAGGACAAAGCACATTTCTTTGTGATGAGCAACGGGGAGATCAATGCCACCGAGCTTGTGGCGGCCATGATCAATCAGAAGGACAATTTTATCGAGGGTATCCGATATGCGCAGGAGAAGATCGAGGGCTCGCTCTCCATGCTGATCCTGACAGAAAAAGGCGTATATTGCGCGCGTGATATGCTCGGAAGGACACCCATCATCATCGGAAAAAAGGATGGTGCGAGATGTGCAGCCTTTGAGAGCTTCTCGTTCTTAAACTTGGGCTATACCACCGAGCGGGAGCTTGGTCCCGGAGAGATCGCAGTCATCGATCCGGACAGCTTGAAAACGCTGGTTCCGCCGGGAGATAAGATGAAGATCTGCACATTCCTGTGGATATATTACGGTTATCCGTCCTCGGTTTATGAGGGTGTTTCCGTGGAGGAGATGCGATATCGATGCGGGCAGCTGCTTGCGAGAAGAGACAATGTCAAGCCCGATATCGTGGCCGGAGTTCCGGATTCCGGTACGGCCCACGCCATCGGCTATGCGAACGAGAGCGGTATTCCGTTTTCACGCCCGTTCATCAAGTATACGCCGACTTGGCCGCGATCCTTTATGCCGACCATGCAGAGTAAGCGTAATCTGATCGCGAAGATGAAGCTATTGCCGGTACACGAACTGATCGAAGGGAAGAGTCTGCTGCTGATCGATGATTCCATCGTGCGCGGTACGCAGCTTCGGGAAACAACGGAGTACCTGTTTGAGAACGGCGCGAAGGAGGTCCATATCAGGCCTGCCTGTCCGCCGCTTGTATTCGGCTGTAAGTATTTGAACTTTTCGCGTACCAATTCCGAGATGGAACTTATCACGCGGAATGTGATCGCAGAGCTCGAAGGCGGTGAGGTGACCGACGACGTGCTGCGTGAGTACGCGGATTTTAATTCCGAAAAATATGAAAAAATGGTAGAAAAGATCTGCGAGAAGCTGAAGTTTACATCACTTCGTTTCCACAGACTGGACGATATGCTCGAGGCAGTGGGTATCGATCAGGATAAGCTTTGTACCTATTGCTGGAGCGGGAAGGAATAAACCGGAACTGTTTATGGCAGGGAGGGAAGTCTATGCTCGGCGAGGAATTTGATGATTATAGGAGTGACGGAAGAAAGCTCGGCGTTGACGAAAGCTTTTCCGGAAGACGCAGGCTGGATATGCCGGATAGTATGGGCGGCAGGCGCCTCGGTCAGGAGGAGCAGAGTGCTGTCTGGGATTATCATGTGTTGCCGAACAAGAGCCTGGAGCTTGTGAAAAATGTCGGCAATATGCAGCAGGAGGGCACGGGCTACTTTATGGATTCCGAGAGCGAGATGCTCAAGGTGCTCGCTTACTTAAATTACGGCGAGACCACGGGTATCACGGAGTCCATGATGGAACAGATCGATGAGGCTGTGAAGAACCTCGAAAATCAGCAGCTCAGAGAGCGTGATGAGGTGGAAAAGGACAGCTTTATTCATATTAATTTTTAAGGAGAGAAAAAATGAAAAAGTTTGGAAAGAGATTGCTTTGCGGTTTGCTTACGGTTGCCTGTGCGGCCACACTTTTGACAGGCTGCGGTGAGAAAAAGAAGTCAACCTTCACGGTGGGCTTTGACGCGGAGTATCCGCCCTACGGATACATGGATGAAAACGGCGAGTATACGGGCTTTGATCTTGAGCTTGCCGAGGAGGTATGTAAGCTTCAGGGCTGGGACCTCGTAAAGCAGCCCATCGCGTGGGACAGCAAGGATAACGAGTTAAACTCCGGATCCATTGACTGTATCTGGAACGGCTTTACCATCAACGGCAGAGAAAACGATTACACCTGGTCCGTGCCTTATGTGGACAACTCTCAGGTGATCGTGGTAAACGATAAGTCGGGCATCAAGGATTTCGCCGGACTTGCGGGAAAGACCGTCGGTGTACAGGCTGCTTCCGCAGCGCTTGAGGTGCTGGAGGGAGATCAGAAGGATCTTACTTCCACATTCGGTAAGCTGCAGGAGTTCGGCGATTACAACACCGCATTTGTTGAGCTTGAGGCAGGCTCGGTAGATGCCATCGCCATGGATATCGGTGTGGCACAGTATCAGATCGAGAGCAGAGGCGGCGGCTACAGCATTTTAGATGAGCACTTAAATGCGGAGCAGTACGGTGTAGGCTTTAAGCTTGGCAATGAGGAGCTTCGCAATAAGGTCAACACCTCATTAAAAGAGCTGAAGAAAAACGGTAAGTTTGATGAACTGGCAGAAAAGTACGGTCTTTCCGACATGACCTGTCTGTCAGAATAAAAATATGAGTGAATGGGACGGGGGGACGGTTCTATTGTCTCCGAGAATCTTGGAGACAATAGAACCGTCCCCCCGTCCTCTTTTGTGAGGTAATTATGAGTTTTCCTGTAATGCTTTCCGAGCTTTCGGAGGGAATGCTGAAATCCGTCGGCATCTTTGTGCTGACGCTCATCTTTTCGCTGCCGCTCGGCCTGGTTGTGGCCTTCGGACGCATGTCAAAGAATAAGATCGTAAGCGGGATCATCGGCTTTCTGATCTCTATCCTTCGAGGAACGCCGCTTATGTTGCAGCTGTTGGTGGTTTACTTTTTTCCGTACTACCTGTTTGGCTGGTCCATCGGCGGCTGGCGGTTCCCGGCGATCATCGTGGGCTTTTCGATCAACTACGCAGCCTACTTCGCGGAGATCTACCGATCGGGTATCGAGGCGATACCGAAGGGGCAGCACGAGGCAGCACAGATCCTCGGTTACACAAAGGTACAGACCTTCTTTCGGATCATCCTGCCCCAGGTGATCAAGATTATTCTGCCGGCGATCACCAACGAGATCATCACGCTCGTGAAGGATACTTCCCTTGCGTTCTCGCTTTCCTACATGGAGATGTTTACGATCGCAAAGCAGATTGCGGCGGCCAATACGACCTTTATGCCGTTTGTGGTTTCGGCGGTGTTCTACTATGTGTTTAATTTTGTGGTCGCATTCGTGATGCGCAGGATGGAAAAAAGGATGGCATATTATTAATGGTTTATGTAGAGTTAAAAAATGTAGAAAAATCTTTCGATGACCTTGAGGTATTAAAGGGCATCTCCCTCACCGTCAACGAGGGCGAGGTGGTTTCCATCATCGGGCCGTCCGGTTCGGGAAAGTCCACGCTGCTGAGGCTGGCTACGCTGCTTGAACCCTGGCAGAAAGGTGAACTCTATTATATGGGAGAGCCGGCTGTTACCATGCAAAACGGTTATTCCGTTTACGAGAAGCCGGCACAGCTCAAGGAGATCAAAAAGGATTTCGGGCTGGTATTCCAGAACTTCAATCTTTTCCCGCATAAGACGGTCTTGCAAAATGTTTCCGAGGCGCCGATCCACGTGCAAAAGCGCGAGAAGGATGTGGTGCGTAAAGAGGCCATGGAGCTGCTTGACAAGATGGGACTTTCCGACAAGGCTGATTATTATCCGAGCCAGCTTTCCGGCGGACAGCAGCAGCGCGTGGCTATCGCGCGGGCCCTTGCGCTAAACCCGAAGGTGCTCTATTTCGACGAGCCGACCTCGGCCCTTGACCCGGAGCTTACCGGCGAGGTGTTAAAGGTGATCAAGGCCCTCGCGGAGCAGAAGATGACCATGGTGATCGTGACACATGAGATGGAGTTTGCAAGAAACATCTCGGATAGGATCATATTCATGGATAAGGGTGTGGTTGCCGCAAGCGGCACACCGGAAGAGGTATTCAATTCGGACAATACGCGTATGAAAGAATTCCTGGGGAAGCTGTCACACGCTTGATAAAAGAAAACAGGGAAGCAAAAGGTAATCACACCTTTGCTTCCCCTGCTTTTTTATTTCAGGTAATCATTTACTTTTATCAAAATCACTTCCGTGGAGGCAACCGGTTTTGTCCAGTCGCCGATCGTAATGTCATCCATGATATGGTTTGCCGTTATGTCAGTTGAGGTTGTCGGGCT
>CACZPL010000114.1 GCA_902783015.1 uncultured Lachnospiraceae bacterium | reverse complement strand
TCATAGTTGACCAGGCAGAGTCCATCGTAGTCGTAAGGCATGGTGACGATCATGTTAGAGGTCTTCTCGATGTTCATTTCGAATAGATATCCGCCTTCGGCTTCTCCAATGTAATTAAAGTATTCATCGGAGTTGTCATCTACGTCTTCCATCCGTGCACTTATGGTGTAGGTTCGTCCTTCCCACTCGACATTTGTATATTTGATATCGTAGTCGTTCTTCTCGGAATTGTAATCGGACCACTCGATCATCTTTCCCGTATAGGCATCGAAGAAATCAAAGGTCCATCTGTAATATCCGGAGTAGAAGGATGCATCCCTGCTTGCGGCGATGACCTGCGAGGAATGCTTTTGCGTGATGGGAATGGTTACGGTCACGTAGCCGTTTTCGTCAGGCTCCGATTTGGTCATCTCGCCGAAGGTTGCTGTCCAGGGATTCGGTAAGCCTCTCGCAACATCCTCTGACAGATAGTTCTTCTGATCGTAGTCCATTACCCACTGGCGGGCCGGCAATACAAAGGGCTGTTCATCGAGGCTTGTCTCAACAATGCCGTGCTCCTCGAGGTAGGTCTTCGGCTTCGGGGCTTCGGTGGTCGTAGCCTCGGTGGTTGTCTCCGTGGTTGCCTCCGTAGTGGTTTCTTCTGTGGTGATCATGGCCTCGGTGGTGAATGCCGGTTTATCGGTTGCTGCCTCGGTTGTGGTCTCTTCCTTATCCTTGGTCAGAAAACGTACGAGGAAGAATCCTCCGACACCCAGTGCGGCAACGATCGCAACGATCACGGCGACTAAAACGCCGGTGTGTTTCTTCTTTTGAGGTGGTGCGTCACGTCTTCGTATCACGGAACCATCAGGCAGGTATTCCTCCTGATGCGGCGGAAGACCGGGCTGCATGGTGGGCAGGTTTGAGCCGGGCGGCATGCGATTCGGTGCAAAACCGGGCTGCATTGGTTGCTGAGGCTGCTGCGGCATCATGTCGGGCTGTATGGGTTGTGTGGGCTGCTGAGGCATCATGCCCGGCTGGACGTAAGGATTTGCCTGCTGCGGGGCGGATGCCTGCGGTTGTTCGGCAGATGGCGTCTCGGGCTGAGGTGGTTCCACGACCTGCGACGGTTGCGCATTCGGTTCCGTGGCCTGTGCCGGTTGTGTATCCGGTTCAGCTGCCTGTGGCTGTGCATTTACGGGTGTCAGCTGCGCGCCGCACACGGGGCACACGGTTTCCGTGCCGTTTAGCGGGGCTCCGCATGTATTACAAAACATAGCTGTTCCTCCTTGATTTCATTCTTTTGCGATTATATCATACCGTTGCGGAATATACCATAGTGTATGAGGATTCGCAATTGAAAACAGAGGGCTGATATGGGCGACCGCGTGCTGATCAACTATATAAGCTGTTTTTGAGATATATTCTCATTTACTTATATTTCATTTTCTTACATTTTCGTGTATATTAATAGGATAATCCAAAAAGAAACGGAGCGATATTATGGCGGATACACTATTACAGATCTGCGGAGTCTCGGCGGCGGTAGAAGGCGAGGAGATTTTGCACGATGTCAGTTTGAATATAAACAAGGGTGAGACCCATGTTTTGATGGGGCCGAACGGTGCGGGAAAGAGTACTCTCGGCAATGTGCTGATGGGAAACCCGGTGTACGCCCTCACAGGCGGAAGCATTCTTTTTGACGGAGAAGATATTTCCAAGGAGAGCGCGGACAAACGCGCCTGCCGCGGGATGTTCCTCTCGTTTCAGAACCCGCTGGAGGTTCCGGGGCTTGCCTTGGATTCCTTTATCAGAAATGCTTTAAGACAGCGTACCGGAAAGAATGTCAAGTTCATGCAGTTCAATAAGGATCTGATGAACACCATGAAGCTTTTAAATATGGACCCCTCCTACGCGGAACGCGACTTGAATGTCGGATTTTCGGGAGGTGAAAAGAAAAAGTCCGAAATCCTTCAGCTTCTCATGATGAACCCGCGGTTTGCCATCCTGGACGAGACGGATTCCGGACTTGACGTGGATGCGGTAAAGACTGTATCCGAGGGTATCCGGGAATACCAGAAGCGCGAAGACGGTGCGCTGCTCATCATCACGCATAACGCAAAGATCCTGGAGAGCCTGCATGTGGACTACACACATGTATTGGTTAAGGGGCGGATCGTTAAAACCGGAGATGCTTCCCTTGTGGAGGAGATCGGTAAGAACGGATTTGAACAGTTTCTATAAATGACGAATGAGTTAGACAGGTAAAGACAGATATGAGTAACGATTATATAAAAGATAAACCGATCGATGTATCGACGGATACCGATCGCATCCTGCTCGATGGCGTGGAGCGTGAGCTCTACGACTTTGTGGACGAGGAGCGTGAGGAGGATTTCTATCGTATCAACGAGGGTCTGACCGAGGAGATCGTGCGAAAGATTTCCGAGGAGAAGCACGACCCGGACTGGATGCTCGAGTTTCGGTTAAAATCCCTTAAAATCTATAATGAACTGGAAATGCCGGACTGGGGACCGCCGATCGACGGTCTTAATATGGACAATATCGCGACCTATGTGCGTTCCAAGAGCAACATGGTAAACAGCTGGGACGAGGTACCGGAGGATATCAAAAACGCCTTTGATAAACTGGGTATTCCGCAGGCGGAGCGCGAGTCGCTTGCCGGTGTGGGTGCACAGTACGACTCCGAGCTTGTGTATCACAACGTCCGCAAGGATGTAGAGGAAAGCGGTGTGGTGTACACCGACATGGAAAGCGCCTTGACAGGCGAATACTCGGAGATGGTACACGAACACTTTATGAAGCTTGTGCCTCCCACGGATCACAAGTTTGCGGCTCTGCACGGTGCGGTCTGGTCGGGCGGTTCCTTTGTATATGTTCCGCCGGGGGTACATCTCGAAATTCCTCTGCAATCCTATTTCCGCTTAAATGCCCGCGGTGCGGGACAGTTTGAGCACACACTGATCATCGTGGATGAGGGTGCGGATCTTCATTTCATCGAGGGCTGTTCCGCGCCGAAATACAACACCGCAAATCTGCATGCGGGCTGTGTGGAGCTCTACATTCGTAAAAATGCGCGGCTTCGCTATTCGACCATCGAAAACTGGTCCAAGAATATGTACAACTTAAACACCAAGCGCGCCATCTGTGAGGAGGGCGGTATCATCGAGTGGGTGTCCGGATCCTTCGGATCCCACGAATCCTACCTCTACCCGACCTCTGTCTTAAAGGGCGATCGCTCGCACTCTGAGTTTACCGGCGTAACCTTTGCCGGCAAGGGTCAGAATCTGGATACGGGTGCGAAGGTGATCCACATCGGGAAGAACACCTCTTCCTTTATCGATACCAAATCCATCTGCAAGAGCGGCGGGATCAGCACCTACAGAAGCTCCGTGGTCATCACGAAGAGCGCCGAAGGCGCTAAAGCTTCGGTCAATTGCGGTTCTCTGATGCTCGACAATATCTCCCGTTCCGATACGATCCCGGCAGTGGATGTCAGAACAGACAAGGCGGATGTGGGACATGAGGCAAAGATCGGTCGTATCAGCGATGAAGCGGTCTTCTATCTGATGAGCCGCGGCATCTCGGAGGCGGAAGCAAGAGCCATGATCGTGAGCGGCTTTGCAAATCCGGTATCAAAAGAGCTTCCGCTTGAGTATGCGGCGGAAATGAACAATCTGATCAAATTGGAAATGGAGGGCGGTTGATATGGAAATGACAAAACGGATAAACCATCTTCCGGTCCTGACATGGAATAAACTGAAATTAAATGATGCCGAGCTTTTGATCAATACTGAGTTCGGCAAGGTAAATACGTTTGCAGATGCTGCGCTTCCCGCAGGTGTTACGGCAGAGAAAAATGTATCTTTTGACGAATTGGTTAGACACTTCGATGCGCTTGCAGTAAGCAGTCCCAAGGAAAAGATCGTAGCCGGGAAGCTGCCGATCTACAATGAGCAAAGGTTTGCAACCGGCATGGGAAAGGAAATCGATGACCTGATCGTAGAGGCTGATTGCAAAACGGATATCTACACGGTGGACGGAACGCATACGGATCCGATCGTTCTTCGATACGATTATAAAAACGGAGCCTCCGGTCTGTCGAGTACTTTGATCCACGCAAAGGCAGGATCGGAAAGCACCTGGGTGATGTACTACACCTCCGAGGGCAAGCAGACGGATAACGGCCTTGTAGGTGCTTCCACAAGGGTCTTTCTCGAAGAAGGCGCAAAGGTGCATCTTGTCAAGGTGCAGATGCTCTCCGAAGGGTATACGTTTTTTGATGACATCGGCGTGATCAGCGGAAAGGCTTCCGAGCTTTCCCTTGCCAAGCTTTCCCTTGGCGCAAAGCGCGCTTATGAGGGTTTTAACGATTATCAGATCGGCGATAAGAGCCGGCTTACCGTAGATTACGGCACAATCTGTCGTGACGGCAGCTTTACGGATATCAATTACAACGACATCTTCATCGGCAAAAAGGCGGAGGGTGTGATGCGCTTCTTTGAGCCGCTCTACGGGAATGCAGAGAAGACCTTCAGAGGGACGCTTGATTTCCGTCAGAACTCCAAGGCAAGTGTCGGCGATGAGCAGGAGGATGTGCTCCTCTTCGGCGAAGATGTGATCAACAAGACAATCCCGCTCATTCTCTGCGAGGAGGAGGACGTGGAAGGACGTCATGCAGCTACCATCGGAAGATTGTCGGATGAAATGCTGTTTTATATGCAGACCCGCGGCCTTTCCGAACACGAAGCAAAGAAACTGATGGTGCGGGCAAGCCTGAATAAGGTGGCGCGGCTGGTGCCGGATGAAGGGATCCGTCATAAGATAGATGAGTATTTAAAAGATGTAATCTAACATAGAAAGTGAGAATAATAGTTTGGATATAAAAGCGATCAGGAATGACTTTCCAATCCTGAAAAATAGTGACTATGTATACTTTGACAATGCGGCAACTTCGCAGCGCCCGCGGCAGGTGATCGATGCCATCACGGCATTTTATACCGAGACAAATGCCAATCCGCTACGAGGACTCTATGCCTGGAGTGTTGAGGCAACCGACCGCTACGAGGCGGCACGCGAACGCGTTTCGCGCTTTATCAACGCGGGCAGTCCGGAGGAGATCATCTTCACGCGTAATGCAAGCGAATCCTTAAACCTTGTGGCCTATACCTACGGGCTTGCAGAGTTGAAGGAGGGCGACGAGATTGTACTTTCTGTGATGGAGCATCACAGCAATATCCTGCCCTGGCAGATGGTGGCAAAGAAGACAGGGGCAAAGCTGGTCTATCTCGAGCCGGATGCCGAAGGCGCGTTTTCGGAGGAGGAGCTTGCGAAGATCGGACCGAGCACAAAGCTGGTTGCGATCACCATGACATCCAACGTGTATGGTGTGACGACTCCGATCAACAAGATAGCGAAGCTTGCCCATGCAAACGGAGCCGTGATCGTCGTAGACGGAGCACAGAGTACGCCGCATCAGAAGGTGGATGTACAAAGCCTGGATGCCGATTTCTATGCCTTTTCCGGACATAAGCTTCTCGGCCCCATGGGAATCGGTGCACTCTACGTTAAAAAGACATTGCTTGAGACTATGCCGCCCTTCCTGACCGGCGGCGAGATGATCGAATATGTGACCAGGGAAAGCGCAACCTATGCGGAGCTTCCTCACAAGTTTGAGGCAGGGACCGTGAATGCGGCGGATGCCTGCGGACTGGCGGCTGCCATCGACTACTTGGAGACGATCGGCTTTGACTTTATCGAGGCGCAGGAACAAAAGCTTACCACCATGATCTACGAGCGTATGAAGGAGATGGAGCATATTACCTTATATGGCCCCACGGATCCGACAAAACGCTCCGGGATCATCACCTTCAATATCGAAGGCTGTCATCCGCATGATGTGGCTTCCGTGCTCGATTCCGAGCATGTGTGCATTCGCGCCGGACATCACTGTGCGCAACCGCTCATGCAGTATATGGGTGTCGGTTCAACGGCACGTGCCAGTCTTTATTTCTACAATACGGAGGAGGAAGCGGAGCGTTTCCTGTCTGCACTGACAAAGGTAAGGGGGTGGCTTGGCTTTGGATCTTAAGACCATCTACAGAGAGATCGTAAATGAACATAATCTGCATCCGGAGCATAAGGAAAGCCTGGTGCAACCGACATATGAGCTACAGGGAGCAAACCCGACCTGCGGCGATGATATCACATTACAGCTTGAAGTCGGCGAGGACGGTATCATCTCGCGCGGAGCCTTTACCGGATCCGGCTGTGCGGTATCACAGGCCTCAACCGATATCATGCTTGAGCTGATCGAGGGAAAGACGAAGGACGAGGCACTTGCTCTCGTAAAAAGCTTCATGGCTATGGTGCACGGCACGGCTACGGAAGAAGAGCTGGAGATCCTGGATGAAGCCCAGGCATTAAAGGACGTGGCACACATGCCGGCCCGCGCAAAATGCGCGACACTGGCATGGCATACACTCGAAAAAATGCTGGCGGAATAGGGAGCGCAATGCGCTCCCTTTTTGTTGCAAAAAAGCCGAATTTGTGGTAGATTTAGCTTGTGTTTTTGTGTGCAAAAGTGCCCGATCGAAAGGGAAAACAACAAATAAAACTTCTGGAAAAGGAGGAGAGATACTATGGATCTTTTATGGAAGGCAAGAAAGAGAAACTGGTGCGGTCTGCCGTGGACTTTTACGGTTTACAGCTTCAGCAGTGACCGAATCTTTTTAAAGCGTGGCGTTTTCAGTATTCAGGAGGATGAGGTGCGCTTGTACCGCGTTTTGGACCTGTCGGTGCGCAGATCCTTCGGTCAGCGTATTTTCGGCATGGGAACTATTGAGGTGGACAGCTCCGACAAAACGCTCGGAAAATTCGAACTCAAGAATATCAAGAAGGTGCGTGAGGTAAAGGAGCAGCTGGCGCAGCTTGTGGAGGAGGAGCGCGAGAAGAAGCGCATTTCCACGCGTGAGTATATCAGCGACGGACACGATGATGACTTCGGTCATGACGGGTTCGATGATGTGAGATAATATCTTTAATACGGCGGGTTAGGACATGAACGCGGCAAATATGAGAGTGAATATGAATAAGGACTGGCACAAGAAGCCGGTGGCAATCCTTTGCTTGTGTATGGTAGGAATTCTTCTTGACATGGTGGGGAAGCAGATTGCGGTCTATTTTGAGCTGCCGCTCTACATCGATTCCATCGGATATCTGGGCACTGCCATGGTTGGCGCTTATCTTCCGGGAATCGTGGTGGGCTATTTTTCCAACCTTCTCACGGGGCTTTCGGATATCACGAATGCTTATTACGGTATCATCAGTGTGTTGATTGCCGTCTGCGCGGGTTATATGGCTGAAAAAGGGTATTTCAAAAAGCTGTGGGGATACTTCGCCGGTGTTGTGGTTTTTGCGTTGATCGGCGGCGGCATAGGCGGAATCTTAACCTGGCTTCTGTTTGGTTTTGATGCGGATACGCCGGTTACCTTCTCTTTCCTGCAGCGCATGATGGAGGATGGAACACTCAGCGTGTTTTCCGCAAATATGCTTTCAAGCCTGCTGATCGACGTGATCGACAAGGCTATCTGTCTTGCCATCACGATCGGATTGGTACAGATAGTGCCGAAGACCTGGCGCGACCGCTTCAGTCTTCATACCTTCCAGAACCTGAATCTCTCGCGAGAGGAACGGCGGGAGGCAAGAAAAAAGTATTCCCGAAAGATCTCGCTTCGTGCCAAGGTTGTGCTCTTAATCGGGATCACCATGGTCTGTATCGCAACCGTTGCGGGCGTGATCTGCTTTGCGCTTTATGATCGTTCTACGCTGGAGGAGCACAAGTCCATGGCACACGGTGTGGCCAATCTTGTGGCAGGGATCGTGGAACCTGAAAAGGTGGATGATTTTCTGGAAAACGGTCATGATGCCGAGGATTATGACCATGTGGAGGAGCTTTTGTACCGGGTAAGGGAGAGCTCGTCGGATATTGAATACATCTATGTCTATAAATATCTGCCGGACGGTGTGCATGTGGTCTTTGATCTGGACACCGAAGATGTGCCCGGTGTGAAACCCGGCAATGTGATCGAGGTGGAGGAAGCATTCCGCGACGATTTCGCTACCCTTTTAAGCGGCGGAGAGGTGGACCCGGTGATCTCGGATACGGATCTCGGCTGGCTGCTGATGACTTATCAGCCCGTGCGCGATGCGAAGGGCAATACCGTTTGCTACGTGGGCGTTGATATTTCCATGGATCAGGTGAGATGGAACGAGCGAAGCTTCATTACCAAGGAGTTTGCGCTCTTTATGGGCTTCATTATCATGGTGCTTGCATTTACACTCTGGATCGCAGAGTATAGTCTTCTTGCACCGGTTAATTCCATGGCACTTGCAGCGGACCGCTTTGCCTACGACAACGAGGAGGATTTGGAGCGCGGCGTGGAGCGTATGAAGAAGCTCGATATTGAAACCGGAGATGAGATCGAGCATCTGTATCACGCTTTTACCAAGACGATCGAGGAGACCGTCGGCTACATCTCCGAGGTAAATAAGAAAAACGAGATGATCACCAAGATGCAGAACAACCTGATCTTAGTGCTTGCCGACATAGTGGAGAGCCGCGATGAGAGCACGGGTGATCACATTAAAAAGACGGCGGCCTATGTGGAGCTCATTTGCCGCAAGATGCAGGAGAAGCCGGAATACAAGGATATCTACACGGAGGAATTCATAGAGAACTGCGTACATTCCGCACCGCTGCATGATGTGGGTAAGATCAGTATTTCCGATACGATCTTAAACAAGCCGGGCAAACTGACCGATGAGGAGTTTGCGATCATGAAGACGCATACCACCGCCGGTGAGGAGATCATCAGCTCCGTGATCGAGATGGTGACCGAGTCCGGTTACCTGACCGAGGCCAAGAATATGGCTGCCTTCCACCACGAGAAGTGGAACGGCAGTGGGTATCCATACGGAAAAAAGGGGGAAGAAATCCCACTTTCCGCAAGGATCATGGCGATTGCGGATGTGTTTGATGCGCTTGTATCAAGACGTTGTTATAAGGAGCCTTTTTCCTTTGAGAAGGCCATGAGTATTATCGTTGAGGATGCGGGAAAGCATTTTGATCCCGTGCTTGCGGAGGTCTTTGCGGCATCCGCGGATGAGGTTCGCGCCATTGCGGATGCAAACATGAGCGGACCGCTGATCAGTAAAGATAAGTCGGAGTGATAGGATTTGAGCGAGAATAAACCGAAACAGAATCAGAAATGGAAAAAGCTGCAGAACCAGCTCTTTCATATGGTTTCCGTCGGTGTGATCGACGAGCCGGTCAATCAGGCCTACGATGTGATAAGCACCGGTGCGCTGATAGTCAATCTGGCCGCTGCGATCATGAACACCTTTGATAAGCTTCATGCGCAGTACGGCGAGATCTTTGCCATGATCGAGGCCGTGACGGTGGCTTTTTTTGCGATCGACTATGTACTTCGCGTGATCACCGCACCCTGCCTTTACCCGGAAGTGAATGCGGGTAGAGCGGTGAGAAAATACATACTGTCCTTCGCGGGAATCATAGATATTCTCTCGTTTCTGCCGTATTACCTTCCGTTCTTTTTCCCGGGAGGCACCACGGCCTTCCGTATGTTCCGTGTCGCGCGCATCATGCGTTTGTTCCGCATCAATGCGTATTACGATTCATTAAATGTCATCACCGAGGTCATTTCCAACAAGAAGCAACAGCTTTTTTCCTCGGTTTTTATCATTGCCGTGTTGATGGTTGCTTCAAGTCTCTGCATGTACAGCCTGGAGCATGAAGCACAGCCGGAGGTCTTTTCAAATGCATTCTCCGGTATCTGGTGGTCGGCATCCACGCTACTCACCGTGGGCTACGGGGATATCTATCCGGTGACCACCATGGGACAGTTTTTCGGCATTTTCATCGCCTTTTTGGGCGTGGGGATCGTGGCTATTCCGACAGGTATCATTTCCGCGGGTTTTGTGGAACAGCATCAGAAGCTGAAGCTGCTTGGAGATGCACCCGAGAACAATGTGCATTTCATCAAGATAGAGCTTCGACACGGAGACGTATGGATCGGAAAGGATGTTTCCGATATCGGGTTCCCGGCCGGCACCGTCGTTGCTGCAATCCAGCGAGCCGGACGAACCATTATCCCGCGAGGCCATGTAACTCTGAAGGAGGGAGACCGGCTGATCCTCGGAGCGGAACGCCTGAAGGATGACACGCCGGTCAATCTGAAGGAGATCGTGATCGACAAGGAGCATGCTTGGAACGGCGTTGCGATCCGTGATCTTGATATTTCGCGCCAGAGCTTTATTGTGATGGTAAAACGCGGCGAAAAATCCGTCATTCCGCGTGGCGGTCTTGTCCTTTGTGAAAAGGATGTTGTATATATGTATTCTAATTCCGGAGCGTGAGGAAAAACTATGATATTGATCAAAAACGGACGGGTTGTGGACCCGGTTACAAAAACGGACGCGGTGCTTGATGTACTGCTTGACGGAAACAGGATCGAGGAGGTCGGAGAGAACCTGACGGCGGACGGCGCCGAGGTGATCGATGCAGACGGACTTGTCGTTGCTCCGGGCCTTGTGGATGCGCATGTCCATTTTCGCGATCCCGGTTTTACCTACAAGGAGGATATTGAATCCGGTGCGGCCGCCGCTGCGCGCGGTGGTGTGACCACCGTGATCTGTATGGCAAATACGAAACCTGCGGTGGATAGTATCGAAACACTTTCATATATTCAGGAGAAGGGAGAAAAGACCGGGATCCATGTGCTCCAGACCGCAACCGTGACAAATGGGATGCAGGGAAAGGAGCTTGTGGACATGGATGCGCTTGCGTCTGCCGGTGCGGCGGGCTTTACGGATGACGGCCTGCCCATCATGGATGAAAAGATCCTGTACGATGCCATGTGCAAGGCGGCAGAGCTGGATCTACCCATATCGCTGCATGAGGAGGATCCTCTGTTTATCAGGCAGCCGGGAGTGAATATGGGAAAAGTGTCTAAGGAGTTAGACTACGGTGGGGCTTCCCGTACGGCTGAGGACGTGATGGTTGCAAGAGACTGTGCTCTTGCACTTGATACGGGAGCGTCTGTCTGCATCCAGCACATCAGTTCAAAGAACAGTGTTGCCTATGTGAAAACGGCAAAGGAGCTCGGCGCGGATGTTCATGCGGAGGCAACGCCGCATCATTTTACCCTGACGGAGGACGCAGTCCTAAAATACGGGACCAACGCCCGTATGAATCCGCCGCTTCGCACGGAGGAGGACAGACTTGCGATCATCGAGGGGATCAAAGACGGTACCATCGATATGATCGTGACCGATCACGCGCCCCACAGTAAAGAAGAAAAGGAAAAACCGCTTGATCAGGCGCCCAGCGGGATCACGGGTCTTGAGACCTCTCTTGCTTTGGGTATCCGCTCGCTTGTGGAACCGGGGTACATTTCGCTGATGAAGCTGATGGAGCTGATGAGTAAAAATCCGGCAGAGTTTTACCGCATGGTGCCGGGGAGTATAGAACCGGGTGCGCCGGCGGATCTGGTGATCTTTTCCGAGCATGCGCTCTGGAGGGTCGAGCACTTTGCTTCGAAGGCGGAAAACAGTCCGTTTATCGGCTGGGAGCTTCCGGGCAAGATTCATTTTACAATCTGCAACGGTATGATCGTTTACCGTGGTGACCGATAACAATTTGAAAGTGAGGATGTGTGAATGATCACAGTACCATTTTACAATATATTGATCGTGCCGGGAGTAAAGCTTTACTTCCAGAACGAATACTTTGAGGAGCTTGCGCGCCGGGACGCAAAGGTCGGGGATGAGGTTCTCTTTATGATGCTCAAGGATGACCTGACGCGTGAGGAGATCAAGGCGAGCGATTTCTTCCCCATCGGGCTTTCCGGAAAGGTGGAGAGCATCGATGACGAGGGAAATATCGGCATCCGCACCGGCGGTCGCGTGGACATCCTCGAAGTGCGTGTCAGAAAGGGCGATGTCAAAGCGAAGGTGCAGGAGCGCCCGGACATCGACGATATCGACGAAAAGACGCTTGCAAAGCGTTTTCAGGATATGCGCGGCACCATGATCCAGTACATTCAGGGCACCCAGTGGGGGCTCATGGCAAGAAGCTACGTGATGCACTGGAAGTCCATGGGTGAGATGGTGGTGGCGCTTTCCCAGCAGCTGATGATCTCAAACGATGAGCGCTATGAGATCCTGGCAACGGATTCCGTAAACAAGCGGACCGAGCTGATGGAGAAGGCCTTTTACGAGATGCTCGCGCTGATCAAGATCGAGAGCGAGGCGCAAAACGAGCAGGCCGAGCGGCATGAGAAGATCTACCGCGAGGAGGCGATCAAGAAGCAGATCGAGATCCTGCAGAACAAGCTTGACGAGATGCATCCCGAGAGCGTGACGGACATCCGCCGTTTTGAGCAGGCGATCGGCAGCGCCGGGATGAACAAGGAGGCCTATGATGAGGCCAATAAGGTCTTAAACCGCATGAAGCAGGAGGGCAAGGACAGTCACGAGTACGGTATGCTCTATGACTACCTGGATTTCGTGACGGCGCTTTCCTGGAAGAAGGAGACCTTTTCGGAAATCGATATAGAGAAGGCGCAGGAGGTCCTGGACGAGGACCACTACGGCATGAAGAAGGTGAAAAAGCGCATCATCGAGCAGATTGCTGTGATGGCGCTTAATAAACGGCAGTCGGGTTCCATCCTGCTCTTTGTGGGCGCGCCGGGTACCGGTAAGACGAGTATCGGGCAGAGCATCGCCAAGGCTTTAAATCGAAAGTATTGCCGGGTGAGTCTCGGAGGTATCCGCGATGAGGCGGAGATCCGCGGCCACAGGCGGACCTACATCGGCGCCATGCCCGGCCGTATCATGGACGGCATCAAGCGGAGCGGTTCCTCCAATCCGGTCATGGTGCTTGACGAGGTGGACAAGCTGACTCACGATATGAGCGGCGATCCCTCCAGCGCGCTTTTGGAGGTGCTCGATCCGGAACAGAACAGCACTTTTACGGATCATTATATGAACGTGCCATATGATCTTTCCGATGTATTGTTCATCTGTACGGCCAATACGACGGATACGATCCCGGAGCCGCTCTTAAACCGTATGGAGGTGATCGAGTTCCCGAGCTATACGGCAACGGAGAAGTTCCAGATCGCGAGAAAGCATTTGATCCCGAAGGCCATGAAGGCTATGGGTATCAAGAAGACAAAGATGAAGATCACGGATCCGGCGCTCACCAAGGTGATCTCGGACTATACCATGGAAGCGGGCGTGCGCGGTTTGAAGAAGCGCGTGGATACGCTTTGCAGGGCAGCGGCGGTACAGCTGGTAAAGGGTGATGTGACTTCTGTTTCCGTGACACCGAAGAGACTGAAGGAGTTCCTTGACAGGAAGCCGATCCGCCATGACCGTATGCTGAAAAAGGGAAAACCCGGTATCGTGACGGGGCTTGCGTGGACGCAGGCAGGCGGTGATATCCTGTTTATTGAAACCATGTTCATCAAGGGTAAGGGGGATATCATTGTCACTGGGCAGCTCGGCGATGTGATGCAGGAATCCGCGCGGATCGCGGTCAGCCTCTGCAAGCATATGTTCCCGGATAAGGCAGGCATTTTCGAGGAGAATGATCTGCACATCCACGTGCCGGACGGCGCAGTACCGAAGGACGGCCCCTCTGCGGGTATCACGCTCACCACGGCGCTTGCGTCTCTTGTGACCGGCAGGGTGGTGGACCCGATCTACGCCATGACCGGCGAGGTTTCTTTGCGCGGCGGTGTGATGCCGATCGGCGGACTTCCCGAAAAACTGATGGCAGCGGAACGTGCCGGCATCAAAAAAGTCTTTATTCCGGATGACAATGTACAGGATCTGGAGGATGTTGCCGATGAGGTGAAGGAGAAGCTGGAGATCATTCCGGTGAAGACCGTGAAGGATGTAGTAAAGAGCGTGATGCCTTAGGGCATTATGAAATATTGTAAGTAATACGCTGTCCCGGGGAATATATATTCTCCGGGACGTTTTTTTGACTGTTGTAATAATGGTTGACGAACGTAAATTAAAAAAGTATAATTGTTAATGATAGTTGACAAATGTAAACACATTGGAGCTTTGCTTATGAGAAAAGATATAGAATATGATTTAACGGATATGCGCTATCTCGAATGGACAAAAGTGAGACATTCATCCGGAACCGCCGGATCTTTTTTGAAAGCGTATGATGATGCGGGAAAGAAAAAGCTATATTATAAACTTTCTGATTATGATGTGGCGAGGGGAATCACGGGACATGAGTGCGTAAATG
>CACZPL010000113.1 GCA_902783015.1 uncultured Lachnospiraceae bacterium | reverse complement strand
GAAGAGACAAAGAAGACAATGAAGCAGATCCTGAAGGATATCCAGGACGGTTCCTTCGCAAAGAACTTCCTGCTCGATATGTCTCCTGCAGGCGGTCAGGCACACTTCAAGGCACTTCGTAAGCTTGCTGCAGAGCATCCGGTTGAGAAGGTCGGCGAGGAAGTAAGAAAGCTTTACAGCTGGAACAACGAAGAAGACAAGCTCATCAACAACTAATTGATCATTTTAAGAGAACCCGGGCATTCTTTTACTCGGGTTCTCTTTCTATATAATCGGAGCCGCATATGACATGTTTGGAAGCACAATCGAATATCATGGCCTTCATCGATAAGAAGCTGGCAGATGAGGCAGCTTCCGATTTCGTGCGTCATATGCGCTATTGCAAAAACTGCAGGGAGGAGCTGGAGATCTACTACACCCTGCTTGTGGGCATGCGACAGCTTGACACGGGAGAGGAGTTGTCCCACGATTTCAAGCGAGATCTGGAAAGCGACTTAAACCGCGTGGATCACAAGGTGAAGCAGAAAAAAAGGTTCCGCGTTTCCGCTTTCGGGATCGTCTTTGCCGTCTGCTGTGTCCTGCTTTTATTGTTCTATGATCAGACCCTGCACCGGGTATACAATTCCGAACAGCGCATGAAGAAGGCGGCACAGGGCGAGACGTATTTCTACGATTACTACAACGGCTGCATCGGTCTGGCGAGCGAGGATATCATCGACGAGAGCAAACGGGAGTCTTATGTCGAGGAGATGACGAACTACCAGTACATCCATCTCTACAACGTGCTGCACCCGAAGCGGATCAAGCGGCCGGAGAAAAAGAACGCGGAAGAGGATGCGGAAAGCGGAGGAGAAACACTATGAGCAAGCTCTTACTTGTGGACGGAAACAGCATGTTAAACAGGGCCTTTTACGGGCTGCCGGACATGACAACGGCGGACGGCAGACATACAGGCGCGATCCTCGGTTTTATCAAGATCGTGCAGAAGGTGGCGGAGGAGATCTCGGCCACGCATATGGTTGTCGCCTTCGATATGAAGCATCCGACCTTTCGTCACGAGATGTTCAAGGAATATAAGGGAACCAGACATCCCATGCCGCCCGAACTTGCGGAACAGAGTCCGGTGATCAGAGAGGTCCTTGCGTCAATGAATGTAAAGACCGTGGAAATGCCGGGCTTTGAGGCGGACGATATCTTAGGCACCCTGTCCCGTGTGGGAGAGCGCGAGGGCTATGAGGTGGTGCTGCTTTCCGGAGACCGCGATCTTTTGCAGCTCGCAACGGAGAAGATCATGGTGAAGCTCCCGAAGACCAAGGGCGGAAAGACCGTGGTCCTTGATTATTATGCAAAGGACGTGGAGGCTGAATACGGTGTCAGCCCGCGCATCTTTATCGACATGAAGGGCCTGATGGGAGATTCCTCGGATAATATCCCCGGGGTGCCGAAGATCGGCGAAAAGACAGCGGCAAAGCTGCTTACCGAGTTCGGTTCCATGGACGGGCTGTATGCACATATTGACGAGTTAAAACCGAGCAAGAACAAGGAAAACCTGATAGAGTATCGCGAGCAGGCCTATCTTTCGAGAGAGCTTGCGACGATACGCTTAGACTGCCCGGTGGAGCTTTCCCTCTCGGAGTGCGAGATCAAAGATCCCTTCAATGCGCAGTCCTACAAGCTCTTTTATGACCTGGAGTTAAAGAGCCTGATGAAGTATTTTGACGGCGTATCCAAGGAAGAAGCGGTCGAGGAGTATCATGTCGCAAGAAGGCTTGCGGATGATTTCGATTCCTACACGGCTCTGATGGAAAAGGCAAAGAAAAAGGGACGCCTTGCGCTTTCGCTGATCATGGCGGAAGGAGAGGCTGTCGGGGCTTCGGTCACCATCGAAGAGACCGAGGCGGTCCTGGTTCCCTTTGTCAACTTTGTGACCGCGGATATGCTTTCGCAGGATGTGCGAGGAATGCTTGATGCGGGCGCGGAGCTCATTATGCAGGATGTAAAGCAGGCGCTTGCCTTTCTCGACTTAAGGGACGGCGACCGTCTGATCGATGCCGGACTTTGCGCCTATCTCGTAAATCCCTTAAAGAGCGGATACGATTATCGGGATCTGGCAAGAGAATATCTGTCGCTCTCCGTGCCCGGAGAAAAGGAGCTTCTCGGGAAGGATCGGATCGCAAATCTGTTGTTTGCCACGGATGCACAGCTTGACTATGCGGCCTATACATCTATGATCCCGTTCCTTGCCTGTGAAAAACTGACGGATACCTTAAAGGAGCAGGGAATGAAGCAGCTGTATGAAAAGATCGAGCTGCCGTGCCTGTTTACACTCTATGAGATGGAGAAAAACGGGATCTGTGTGAATAAGGAGGATCTCGCTGCCTACGGAGAGCGGCTTTCATCCGGAATCGAGGTTCTGACACGGGAGATCTACGAGCTTGCGGGTGAGGAGTTTAATATCAATTCCACCAAGCAGCTTGGAGAGGTCCTGTTTGAAAAACTCGGACTTCCGTCCGGGAAGAAAACGAAGACAGGGTATTCCACAAGCGTAGAGGTTTTGGAAAAGCTGACGGACAAGCACGAGATCGTCGGTAAGATCCTGGAATATCGCACGTTGACGAAATTAAACTCCACCTATGTGGAAGGACTTTCTGCCTGCATCAAAGCGGACGGCAGGATCCATGGCAAATTCAATCAGACCGTGACCGCTACGGGGCGTATCAGCTCCACGGATCCGAATCTGCAGAACATCCCCACAAGACTGCCGCTCGGACGGGAGATTCGGAAGGTCTTTGTACCGGAGGAGGGCTTCCTCTTTCTGGATGCGGACTACTCACAGATCGAGCTTCGCGTGCTGGCACATTTTTCCGGTGACAAGGCTCTGATCGAGGCTTATCACAAGGATTCCGACATTCACGCCATCACAGCATCGCAGGTGTTTAATGTACCGATGGACGAGGTGGATTCTCTGATGCGAAGACGCGCCAAGGCGGTAAACTTCGGTATCGTGTACGGGATCAGCTCCTTTGGCCTCGGCCAGGATCTGGATATTTCCCGCAAGGAAGCAGAGCAGTATATAGAAAAGTATTTTGAAACCTATCCGGGAGTAAAAGCTTACATAGACGGATCCGTTGCGGAAGCAAAGGAAAAAGGCTATTCCCTGACCATGTACGGAAGAAGACGCCCGATTCCCGAGCTTGCGAGCTCCAACTTTATGACGCGGAGCTTCGGTGAGCGCGTGGCGATGAATGCGCCGATCCAGGGCACGGCGGCGGATATCATCAAGATCGCCATGATCCGTGTGTATCGGGAGCTTAAGAAGCGGGGACTGAAATCTCGCCTGGTGCTGCAGGTGCACGATGAGCTTTTGATCGAGACGGCAGTGGAAGAAAAGGATGAGGTGAAGGCTTTGCTCGCAGGCGAAATGATGGCTGCGGCGGAGCTTTTGGTGCCGCTGATCGCGGAGGTAGGAGAAGGAAATACCTGGTATGATGCGCATTAAGTCGTGACAGTGGGGGTATGTGAATGTTTGTATTGGGGATCACCGGTGGTGTGGGTGCCGGAAAGAGTATGGTGCTCACCCACCTGAAGGAAAAATACAGTGCATATGTGCTGGAGGCGGATGCGCTCGCAAAAAGGCTTATGGAGCCCGGCGAGCCTCTTTTTGATGCTGTGGTTTCGGCTTTCGGAGAAGAGATCCTGACGGACGGAGCCATCGACAGGCAGCGTATGGCGGGACTTGTGTTTTCCGATGCGGACAAGCTGGAATGTTTAAATGCCATTGTGCATCCCGGTGTCAAGAAGTACATTTTGCGGGATATCGAAGAAAAGAAAACGGACGGGCATGTGAAGCTTTACGTGATCGAGGCCGCGCTTTTGATCCAGGACGGATATGACGAGATCTGTGACGAGCTCTGGTACATCCACGCGGACGAGGATACGAGAGTTGCCCGTATCATGGAGAGTCGCGGATATTCAAAGGAACGCTGTGAGGGCATGCTGAAAAGTCAGCCGGACGCGGCATATTTTCAGGTGCATACGGCGTGTACAATCGACAATTCTCGTGACTTTTCGGATACCGCGGCGCAGATTAGGAAGAGGTTGAATCTGATCGAAAAAAGTGGTATAATAGCATGCGTGTGATTATGTCCATTTCGGAGGTCTAAAGAAATGACATCTGTGAAATATCCCGAGCCGCTGGTGTTCGGTCTTGATATAGGAACCCGCAGTATTGTAGGTACTGTGGGCTACAAAGAAAAGAATAAGTTTAACGTTGTCGCCATGGCCGTGAAATTTCATGAGACCAGGTCCATGATCGACGGTCAGATCCATGATATCGGCAGAGTGGCGGAGGATATCAGAACCGTTCGTGCCGAACTCGAGGAGCAGCTCGGCGGCAGAAAGCTGAAAGAAGTATGTATCGCAGCCGCAGGCCGTGTGTTAAAAACGGCGGTCGGGCATGCGGATTATGAATTTCACGAGAGCACACTGATCAATCAGGAGTATATCCATTCCCTGGACCTGATCGGTGTGGAGCAGGCGCACGCAAAGATCATGGAGGAGCTCTCAAAGAAAAAAGAGGACGCCACCAAGTATTATTGCGTGGGTTATACTGCAATCAAATATTTCCTGAACGACTACGAAATCTCAAATCTTGAAGCGCATAAGGGAACCAAGATCGCGGCCGATATTCTGGCAACTTTTCTGCCGGAGGAGGTTGTGACCTCTTTGTATGAGGCAGTGGAAGAAGCAGGCCTTTACGTGACGAATCTGACCTTGGAGCCTATTGCGGCGATCAATGTTGCAATCCCCGAGCAATACAGACTCCTTAATATCGCCCTTGTGGATGTGGGTGCGGGAACCTCGGATATCTGTATCACCAAGGACGGAAGCATAATCGGATACGGCATGATCCCGTCTGCGGGTGACGAGCTGACGGAGATCCTGATCAAAAAATATCTGATCGATTTTGATACGGCGGAGATGTTAAAGACCGCCGGTCCCACGAAAAAGACCATTACCTACAAGGATATCATGGGGATTCCCCAGAAGATCACACCGGCGCAGATCGCAAAGGATCTGGAGGGTGTAAAGCAGGATATCACGAATAAGATCGCGGAGAAGATCAAGGAGCTGAACGGCGGAGAGCCGGTGAGCGCCATCTTTGTCGTGGGCGGCGGCGGAAAGTTCGAGGGCTTTACCGAGAGCCTGGCCAAAGCGACAAAGCTTCCCAACGAGCGTGTGGCCTTAAGAGGCGAGGAAGTGATGCAGAACATCAATTTCGCCGTGGAGAATGTCAAGAAGGATTCCCTTTATGTCACACCCATCGGTATCTGCTTAAGCTTCTTTGACCATAAGAATAATTTCATCTTTGTCACGGTGAACGGAGAGCGTATCAAGCTCTACAACAACGATAAGCTGACGATCTTCGACGCGGCGGTGCAGTACGGCCTGCCGAATGAAGACCTCTTCCCGAAGCGTGGCGAGGATATCACCTTCAAGGTGAACGGCAAGACACGTATCGTACGCGGACTCCCCGGTGAGACAGCCGTGATCAAGTTAAACGGTACACAGGTAGGCATGAACTCCGTGATCAGCGCGGACGATAAGATCGAGATCACCACTTCCACAGTGGGACAGCCCGCATCCGCGGAGCTCGGTTCCCTGCCGGAATTCGGTAACACCATCGATTTCAAGATCAACGGCGAGGTGATGACCTGCCCGCGGTTTGCGCTTGTAAACGGCGAGATTCGCCTGTCAACCTATCAGATCGCGGAAGGCGATGATGTGGAGATGCAGTCCTTCTACACGGTTGAGCAGCTCCTCGCATTCCTGGATATCCCGAAGAGCACGCTTGTCTATGTGAATAATTCCAAGGCAAAGCTCACAACAAAGATCTACGAGAACTTCGAGGTGACCTATGAGCTCTCCGAGGAGGAGGCGCAGCTTTCGTTCGCCGATCTGGCAGAAGGAGAGGAGACCGAGGACGCGGAAGAAACGACAGAAACAGAGACCTCCGAGGCCGAGCCGAAGAAGGAACAGCCCGCGAAAAAGCCGAAGACGGAGCCCGCAAAGCAGAAGGTGGAGATCCCGGTGGGCGCTATCACCAGACAGGTGACCGTAAACGGAAAACCGGTTGTCATGACCGGAAAGGATAAATACATTTTTGTAAACATTTTTGATTATATTGATTTTGATCTCACCACGGTGCGCGGCAAGCATCTGGTGACCAACATAGACGGACGCCAGGCAGATTTTAACGAAGAACTGTCCGAAAATGCAGTGATCGATGTTTATTGGGAGAAGTAACACATGGATTCGTCGAGCCAATTGATAAAAAGCTACGGCATTTTCAGAAAGATCGTGTATGTCGTTTTGATCGCGCTTGTGATCGGAACGCAGGCCCTGAAGTACAACGGAAGCGGCTGGGGCTTTATTCCGTTGCTTGTTTTTATGGTGCTTTTCGGTATTACGGACAGTATTCTCCTGTTTAAAAAGCACTTTGATAACCGCGGCTTGTTCAAGATGGTAAAGCTCGTGGAAATCTGCGCTTACCATATCCTGATGGCTTTCATGCCGGAGGCGTATTATGTGCAGGCCGCGCTCGGCATTTATCTGATTCACATCACGCTGGAGTACATCCTGTATGATTCCAGCCTGGATCACTATACGATCGTGGTCCACGAGATCACGGCGCTCCTTCCCGCGATCATCAATGTTGTGATCGCGCTTTCCAACCGGACCGAGGGCAAGGCCTTTGTCTACATCCTGATCGTATTCATGGAGGTCGTTTTGGTCTACATGATGGTCCGCTGGGTGGAAATGGTGAGCGGAGAATACGAGAGACTGAACACGGACTTGAATGTCAAGATCGACAGGATCCGCACCATGAACCAGCGTCTGGAGGAATACCAGAACAAGGTGGTTCATGTAAACGAGCAGATCAACTATCAGAAGATCGAGTTAAACCGCATGATGGACGACTTGGAGCAGCTGAACGTGGAGAGTGCTTCGCAGATCGAGCTGATGAAGTACATGGCATCCACCTTCGATGTCAACAAGTGTATCCACATGATCTTAGACTCCGTTATGGATGTCAAACAGCCCAAGCTGGTGGCTGTCTATGTGGAGGAGAACATTTACCGGAATAAGCGGGCAACCTTCTTCTGCAAGACGAACTACTCCGCGATCGAGGGTCGTTTGAAAAAGGATATCGCGGATGTCTACAACCACTTTTCCAAGCTGTATAAGACGGCGGTCACCTTCCATGAGGATGACGTGAAGGCCTTTAACTTTGTGGGAGAGGCCAACATCAATTCGCTGGCTATGTTCCCGATCATGGACAGAGATCGCTGCTACGGTACCATGATCGTGGCATCCGACGATGCCAACTTCTTTGACAAGGGTTACTATTACTACGAAGCTTCGCTGATCAGTTTTAACGTGGCGGTCAACAGTACGAAGCTCTATATGCAGATGGAGGATATGGCGAGAAAGGACGGCTTGACCGGCATCTACAATCGTCTGTACTTCAACGAGCTATTTGCCCAGACCTTAGAGATGATGAAGGAAGAGAAGAAGTCCATCTGTGTAGCTCTGTTTGATATCGATAAGTTCAAGAGCGTCAACGACACCTACGGCCATCTGGCCGGCGATGAGGTGATCAAGATGGTAGCACGTGTGGCTGATCGGTTTGCGGAGGAAAACGGCGGATTTGCTTCCCGTTACGGCGGCGAGGAATTCCTGGTGATCCTGCCCGAATATGAGATCAAGACCGCGCAGCCCATCATCGAGGCCATGCACGAGGAGATCAAGAAGACCGTGGTACATTTCGACGGTCAGGATATAAATGTCAATGTCAGCATCGGTCTGACCGAGTACCCCACGATCTGCAACGATACGGCGCTCCTGGTATCCCGTGCCGACAAGGCGATGTACTACGGTAAGAAGAACGGACGCGGACGACTGATCATCGATACCGATGAAATCTATAAAATGGGATTGAATTAAGGAGAAAAAAATGAAAATTCTTGTTATTAACTGCGGAAGCTCATCTTTAAAATACCAGCTGATCGATTCCGACACCGAAGCGGTCCTTGCAAAGGGACTTTGCGAGAGGATCGGTATCGACGGCGCGATCACGCATCAGGCGGGAGCGGGAGAGAAGAAGACCGAGCAGTATGCAATGCCGGATCATGACGCTGCGGTAAAGCGCGTGATCGAGAAGCTGACCGACAGCGAGGTCGGCGCTGTAAAGGATCTTTCCGAGATCGAGGCAGTCGGACACCGCGTGGTGCACGGCGGAGAGAAGTTTGCAAGCTCCGTGCTGATCGATGATCAGGTGATCTCAGCCATCGAAGAGGTGAGCGATCTGGCGCCCCTTCACAATCCGGCAAACCTGATCGGCATCCGTGCCTGTGCAAAGCTGATGCCCTCCGTACCGCAGGTTGCGGTCTTTGACACGGCCTTTCATCAGACTATGCCGGAGCGGGCTTACATTTACGGCCTGCCCTATGAGTATTATGAGAATTACGGCGTACGCCGTTACGGTTTCCACGGCACGAGCCACAGCTACGTATCCAAGCGGACGGCTGCGCTCCTTAACAAGCCGATCGAGGACACAAAGATCGTGGTTTGTCATCTCGGGAACGGTTCAAGCATCTGCGCGGTAAAGGGCGGAAAATCCGTGGATACCACCATGGGTCTGACACCGCTTGCCGGTGTTGCCATGGGAACACGTTCGGGTGATATCGATCCGGCCATATGTGAGTTTCTTGCGCAGAAGGAGAACCTTGATATCGCCGGCGTGATGAATGTGTTAAACAAAAAATCCGGTATGCTCGGAATCTCCGGGATTTCCAGTGATTTCCGTGATCTCGACAAGGGCATGGCAGAGGGCAATGACCGCTGTCGCATTGCGATGGAGGTGTTCGCATACCAGGTTGCAAAGTATGTCGGTGCTTATGCTGCAGCCATGAACGGAGTCGATGCCATTGCGTTTACCGCGGGTGTCGGAGAGAATCAGGGTACCATCCGCAGGATGGTGTGTGAGCAGCTTTCCTTCCTCGGGATCACTTTGGATGAAGAGGCAAACAAGCAGCGCGGCGAAGAGCTCCTCATCTCGACACCGGATTCCAAGGTGAAGGTTTTCATTGTTCCGACCAACGAGGAGCTTGCCATCGCACAGGATACACAGGCGCTGGTGAAATAAAAAGCTTGCATTTTAGCCGTTTTATGCTATAATGTGTAAGACTTGAATCATGAATACTAAAGAGTGGGTTCCGAAGAACCCGCTCTTTCTTTATGGTAAGCACGTTATTTGGAAAGGGTGAGTGTATGAAAAAAAGTGAAATCGAAGCCTACGCACAGGCGCTGGTCATGCCCATCATCGAGGCGGGCGGCTATGAGCTCTGGGACGTGGAGTACGTGAAGGAGGGACAGGATTACTACCTTCGGATCTACGCGGACAAGGAGGGCGGCATCACGATCGATGAGCTTGTGGAGATCAGTCGTGCGCTGGAGGCGAAGATCGATGCGGAGGATAAGATCGAAGGAGCCTACATCCTCGAGGTGAGCTCTCCCGGACTTACCAGACCACTGAAAAAGAACCGCGATTATGAGCGGAGTATCGGAAAGCTTGTGGACATCAAGCTGTACAAGGCAATCGAAGGTCAAAAAGAACTGACCGGAACTCTTGAGGCAAACACGGAGGAACAGATCTCCGTGAGCCTGGAGGATGGTCGTAACATAGATATCAACAAGAACGAAATATCAATGGCGCGTCTTGCATTCGTTGAGTAGTGTCAGAAAGAGGAGGATAAAATGTCAGAAATCATTGATGCATTAAACCAGTTGGAGAGAGAGAAGAATATCAGCAAGGAAGTGATCATGGATGCGATCGAGAAGTCCCTTGCATCCGCTTGCGAGCGTGACTTCGGCAAGGATGCGGTCATCGAGATAGCCATGGATCGCGAGACCGGAGATATCACCTGTGTGCAGAAGAAGACGGTTGTCGAGGATGAGGATGTTATGGATCCGGCGGTCGAGATCTCCCTTACTCAGGCGCAGGCCATGAACAAGAAGAACAAGGTGGGTGATGAGGTTTCCATCCCCGTAAAGTCAAAGGAATTCGGCCGTATCGCGGCTCAGAAGGCAAGAAGCATTATCGTGCAGGCCATCAAGGAGAGCGAGCGCGATGCGATCTTCGATAAGTTCGTATGCAAGGAAAAGGATATCATCACGGGCGTGGTTCAGCGCTTCGTGGGTAACAACATCAGCGTGACCTTAGATGACAGGACCGATACGATCCTCTCCGAGAAGGAGCAGGTGAAGGGTGAGCACTATCGTGTGGGTGACCGGATCAAGCTCTTTGTGGTTGAGGTGAAGAAGAGTACCAAGGGCTTCCGCATCCTGGTATCCAGAACCCATCCGGAGCTTGTGCGCCGTCTGTTTGAAAAGGAGATCGCGGAGATCGCGGACGGTACCGTGGAGATCATGAGCATCGCACGTGAGGCGGGTTCGAGAACCAAGATCGCGGTTCGTTCCAACGACCCGAACGTGGATCCCGTGGGCGCTTGCGTCGGTCTGGCCGGCAACCGTGTCAACACCATTGTGGATGACTTGAAGGGTGAGAAGATCGACGTGATCAATTACGATGATGATCCGGCGGTATATATCAAGAATGCACTCAGTCCTTCGGATGTTCTCTGGGTAAAGGTTGAGGAGAATGAGAAGGGTGAGAAATCGGCGAAGGTTGTTGTGCCGGAGGATCAGCTTTCCCTTGCCATCGGTAAGGAAGGACAGAATGCAAGACTGGCGGTTCGCCTGACAGGATACAAGATCGATATCAAGAGCGAGTCACAGGCGAAGGAGCTCGGCCTCGGATACTATGACGACGAGGAAGGCTACGACGAGAAGTACGACGATGAGTACGATGAGGAGTACGAGGATGAGTACGACGATGAGTACGATGAGGAGTACGACGATAAGGAATACGAGGATTACGAGGACGATAAGGAGTACGACGACGAGTACGAGGACTACGACGATGAAGCGTATGAGGACGAGTACGAGGATGAGGCGTCGGACGATCAGATAGAGGAATAATATGGCGAAACAGATACCCGGAAGAATGTGCATAGGCTGTCGGACCGTAAGACCGAAGAACGAATTGCTGCGTGTGATCCGCACCCCGGAGGGGCAGATCACCTTCGACAGAACGGGAAAGCAAAACGGGCGCGGTGCATATATCTGCGAAGACGAAGGCTGTCTCGGTAAGGCCTTTAAACAAAAGGCACTGAAGTCGGCTTTAAAGTGCGAGATTCCGGAGGAAGTCTACAATGAGTTAAAAAGCATGCTTCTCCCCGAGGAGAAGTCTTGATAAGGGAGCATTCATGAGTATACCAAGAGAACTGTCCATGCTTTCCATCGCCGCAAAAGCCGGAAAGGTGGCAAGCGGCGGATTCCTGTGTGAAAAGGCGATCGCGGAGGGACATGCGTACTTCGTGATCATCGCGCGGGATGCGTCGGACAATACAAAGAAAAAGTTTAGAAATAAATGCAGCTTCTATAAGGTCGACTGCACGGAATACGGAAGCAGCGACGAACTCGGAAGATGTATCGGAAAGGAAGCGCGGACGGTGATCGCCATCACGGACGCAGGGCTTTCGGAACAGGTAAAAAAGAAACTCCCGGGAATGGACAGGTAACGGAGGATAATAAATGAGAATACATGAATTTGCGAAGGAACTGACCACAGAATTCGGAAAAGAAATAGAGAGCAAGGAAATCCTGAAGCTGATCAGCGGAAAGACAGAGAAGGCACTGACTGCATCGAGCAGCATGCCTGCGGATCTGATCCCGATGGTGAAGAGCGCGCTTTCGGGAAAGGCACCGGCTGCAAAGCCGGCGGCACCGAAGGCTGAGACCGTAAAACCGGCAGCGCCGAAAGCTGAGGCTGTAAAGCCTGCGGCCGTAAAACCCGCAGAGCCGGTAAAGCCGGCGGCACCGAAGGCTGAGGTTGTAAGACCGGCGGAGGTAAGACGTGAGGAAAGACGCCCGGAGGGTGACAGAGTAAGACGCCCGGAGGGAGACCGTCCGAGAAGACCGGAAGGTGACAGACCGAGAAGACCGGAGGGAGATAGACCGAGAAGACCGGAAGGTGACAGACCGAGAAGACCGGAGGGAGACCGACCGAGAAGACCGGAAGGTGACAGACCGAGAAGACCGGAAGGAGACCGCCCGAGACGCCCGGAGGGTGACAGACCGAGAAGACCGGAAGGCGACCGACCGAGAAGACCCGAGGAAAGAAGAGGCGAGAGCGCGGAGATGCATTCCGAGGAGAGGCCGAAGGACCGTTCCAAGGACCGCACCAAGGACAAGGCAAAGGATGCAGCTAAGAAGTCCAGAAGCGAGATCAAGGATTTCCGTGAAGAGCGCGATATCAAGTTTAAGAATAACAAGCAGAAGAACCGTAATGATGCAAAGAGCAAGCAGCCGGAGCAAAAGCGTGAGCAGAAACCGGTAGAGCCCGTGATCAAGACCATCACGCTTCCGGAAGTGATCACCGTGGGTGAGCTTGCACAGAAGATCAAGGTGCCGGTGGCACAGCTTATCAAGAAGATGTTCATGGCCGGCAAGATGTATAACGTAAACTCCGATCTTTCCTTCGAGGAGGCCGGTGAGATCGCACTTGAGTACAACTTCATCTCCGAGGAGGAGGAGAAGGTAGATGTGATCGAGGAGCTCCTGAAGGAGGAGGAAGAGGATACCTCCACCATGACGGCAAGGCCGCCGGTTGTCTGTGTAATGGGTCACGTTGACCATGGTAAGACTTCTCTTTTGGATGCGATCCGTCATACATCGGTGACAGAGGGTGAGTCCGGCGGTATCACGCAGCACATCGGTGCATCCGTGGTAAAGATCAACGGACAGAAGATCACCTTCCTCGATACACCGGGTCATGAGGCGTTCACGGCCATGCGTATGCGCGGTGCGCAGAGCACCGATATCGCGATCCTCGTGGTTGCCGCGGACGACGGCGTGATGCCCCAGACCGTAGAGGCTATCAACCACGCTAAGGCTGCGGGCATTGAGATCATCGTGGCCATCAACAAGATCGATAAAGAGAGTGCTAATATAGACAGAGTAAAGCAGGAGCTGATGGAGTATGAGCTCGTTCCCGAGGACTGGGGCGGTTCCACCATCTTCTGTCCGGTGTCCGCACACACGGGCGAGGGCATTGACAACCTGCTTGAGATGATCATCCTGACGGCGGAGATCTTGGAACTTAAGGCAAACAAGAAGCGCAAGGCACGCGGTATCGTGATCGAGGCTCAGCTTGACAAGGGCCGCGGTTCCGTGGCAACCATCCTCGTGCAGAAGGGTACCCTTCATGTGGGTGACTACGTTGCGATCGGTGATGTTCACGGAAAAATCCGTGCCATGTTCGATGACAAGCAGCGCCGTGTCAAGGATGCGGGTCCGTCCATGCCGGTGGAGATCCTCGGCTTAAACGGTGTGCCGCAGTCCGGTGAGATCTGCATGGCCGTGGATAATGAGAAGGAAGCACGTACCATCAGTGATGCCTTCATCGCCCGCGGAAAGGAGAAGCTGATCGCGGATACCAAGTCGCATATGTCCTTGGACGATCTGTACAACAAGATCCAGGAGGGCAATGTGAAGGAGCTCAACCTCATTATCAAGGCAGATGTTCAGGGTTCCGTGGAGGCGGTAAAGACCAGTCTCTTAAAGCTCTCCAACGAGGAGGTTGCGGTCAAGTGTATCCACTCCGGCGTCGGTGCCATCAACGAGAGCGATGTCATTTTGGCATCCGCTTCCAACGCGATCATCATCGGCTTCAACATTCGCCCGGACAACCAGGCCAAGGATGTGGCGGATCGCGAGAAGGTGGATATCCGTTTGTACAGAGTCATCTACAATGCCATCGAGGATATCGAGTCTGCCATGAAGGGTATGCTCGATCCGATCTTTGCGGAGAAGGTGACCGGACACGCAGAGGTACGCCAGGTATTCAAGGCTTCCGGCATCGGTACCATCGCAGGCTCCTATGTGCTTGACGGTACCATCACGCGCGGCTGCAAGGTGCGCATCTCCCGCGAGGGTGAGCAGATCTTTGAGGGTGCTTTGGCATCGCTGAAGCGTTTCAAGGATGACGTGAAGGAAGTAAAATCCGGCTTTGAGTGCGGTCTCGTGATGGAGGACTTCAACGATATCAAGGAAGGCGACCAGATCGAGGCGTATATCATGGAGGAGGTTCCGAGATAATGCATAAGACAAGCCATAAGGGAGAGCGTGTGAACGGTGAGGTGCAGAGAGCGCTTTCATCTATCATCAGCCATGAGATCAAGGATCCGCGCATTTCTCCCATGACCAGTGTGACAGATGTTAATGTGACGCCGGACTTAAAATACTGCAAGGTGTTTATCAGCGTGCTCGGAGATGAGGATGCGGCAGCAGACACCCTAGAGGGACTTAATTCCGGCAAGGGATATATCAGACGGGCGCTTGCGAAGGAGGTTAACCTTCGCAATACCCCGGAGCTTACCTTCGTGATGGACAATTCCATTTCCTACGGAATTGAGATGTCTAAGCGTATAGACGAGGTAATGAAGGATGCAGAACAACGAACTGATCAGGAAAATTGAATCGGCAAACAGCATTGCAATCCTCGGACACATGAATCCGGACGGTGACTGTATCGGTTCCTGCTTAGGACTATACAATTATCTCTTGGATAATTACCCGGAAAAGGAAGTTGTGGTGCTCCTGCAGGAGATCCCGAAGAGCTTTCATTTCCTGCGGGGAGCGGACGAGATCTGCCATGTCCCGACGGACAGAGTGTTTGATCTTGCCTGCTCGCTTGACTGCGGTGACACGGACAGACACAGCGATTTTTCGCCTGCCTTCGCAAACGCAAGGGATACGGTGTGCATCGATCATCACAGGAGCAACAAGGGCTTCGGCAATTATTTTTGCTGTGAACCGGATGCGTCCTCGGCGTGTGAGGTGTTGTACAAGCATTTGGATCCGGACAAGGTGAGCAGGGAAACCGCGGAGGCGCTGTATCTCGGTATCGTGCATGATACCGGTGTATTTAAGTATCCGTCCACGTCAAAGCTTACCATGGAGATCGCGGGTGCGCTGATCGAAAAGGGCATTGACACGCAGTTCATCATCGATGAGACCTTTTTCAAGGTGACCTATAAGCAAAACCGTATGACCGGCCAGGCGCTTCTGAACGCAAAGCTTCACTTGGACGGGAAAGTGATCTCCACCCACATCTCGAGGGAGATGTTCCGGGAGTTTGATGCCGGCAAGGAAGAGACGGAGGGAATCGTAGATAAGATCCGCGTCACGGAGGGCTGTGAGGTCGCAATCTTTTCTTATCAGATCGACGAGGGTCTGACCAAGTTTTCGCTCAGGTCCATTCGTGTGGTGGATGTGAGTAAGATCGCGGTTGCTTTCGGCGGCGGCGGACATATCCGCGCGGCGGGCTTCCAATACAAGGGTGCTTATGAGGATGCTTTTGCGAAGATCCTTGCCATGATCAAGGAGCAGCTTTCATGACAGACGGGATCTTAATCATAAATAAGGAACCGGGCTTTACCAGCTTTGATGTGGTGGCAAAGCTCCGGGGAATCCTGCATCAAAAGAAGATCGGACATACGGGCACACTTGATCCCATGGCGGAGGGTGTGCTTGTGGTCTGTTTGGGCAAGGCTACCAGATTGTCTAACATGTTGGAAAGTGAAGACAAAAGGTATCGTGCCCTGGTTAGGCTCGGCACGGCAACCGACACGGAGGATGTGACGGGGCGCGTGCTGCATGTGGCGGACGAGGCCTCGCTTGCGGCACTTTCCGAGGGAAGGATCCGGGAGACCGTGCTTTCCTTTGTGGGGCGGTATGATCAGATCCCGCCCATGTACTCGGCCATCAAAAAGGACGGAAAGAAGCTGTATGAATACGCGCGGGCAGGTATAGAGGTGGAGCGCGAACCGCGGCCCGTGGAGATCTTTGAAATTGAAAATCTTTCGGTAAACGGTCTTGATGTCTCCTTTGACGTGCATTGTTCGAAGGGAACCTATATCCGAAGCCTTGCAAGAGATATCGGAGAAAAGCTCGGCTGTTTTGCGACGCTTGCGGGCCTTACAAGAAGTGACGCGCACG
Organism: uncultured Lachnospiraceae bacterium; assembly: GCA_902783015.1. GTDB lineage: Bacteria > Bacillota > Clostridia > Lachnospirales > Lachnospiraceae > Coprococcus_C. Next base: position 3,135 of record CACZPL010000113.1, on the reverse strand, counting down.
GGTATTCGCTTGCCGAGGCACTGACGCTTGATCAGGTACAGAAGCTTGCGGATGCGGGCGAAGTTGAAGTTTGCGTGAAGCCGATGGATGAGATCATGTCCGGCTACGACAGGCTGATCGTGAAACCGGAGGGGGAGAAGTTTTTAAGAAACGGAAACCCGCTCTCACCGGAGCTTTGCGAGGGCCTGCCGGAAAAATGCAAGGACGGCACTGTTTTTCGCGTGTATTTTGCGGATGAGTTTCTGGCGCTCTATGCGTGGGAATCGAAGAATCATCGGTTAAAACCGTATAAGATGTTTTTATAAATGACCGCCTGTCATCCTGACGAGCGAAGCGAGGAAGGATCCTGAAATAATTCTCAAAATGAAAATACTGGACTATATAAAAGATAAGAACATACTTCCGGCCTCAGCCGTGGCGCTCGGCAAATTCGAGGGCATCCACCTCGGACACCGTCTCTTGATCGACGGAGCGGTGGCTTATGCGAGGGAGCAGGACATAACCTCCGTCGTGTTTACCATCTGTCAGCCGGGGGCAGCCAGGATCTATACCCGGGCGGAGCGTGCGGAAATCCTGACGGGACTGAACGTGGATGTCGATATGGAATGCGCATTTACACCCGAGTTTATGGCGCTCTCGCCGGAGAAGTTCGTGGAGCAGGTGCTTGTAGAATCGCTTCATGCAACCTGTGTTTTTGTGGGTGAGGATTTTCGCTTCGGAAAGGACAGAGCGGGAAATGCCGACACTTTGAGAGAACTCGGTGAGAAATACGGCTTTCGTGTTTCCGTGTATGAGAAGCTTTGCATGGACGGCTCGGAGATCAGTTCCAGCAGGATCAGAGACCTTCTTGCGGAAGGTAGGATTGCGCAGGCAAATGCGCTTCTCGGAAGAGCGTATGCGGTTTCGGGAACCGTGCGGGAGGGGAAAAGGCTCGGGAATACCATCGGGTTTCCGACGCTCAATCTATATCCGGAGCGGGAGAAGCTGCTTCCGCTGCCCGGCGTGTATGGGACCGAGGTTTTGGTCGACGGCAAGACCTACCGTGCCATCACGAATGTGGGGAGCAATCCCACCGTGGAACACGGAAAGGAGCTTAAGGTCGAGTCGCATCTTCTGGACTTTGATGAAAATGCCTACGGGAAGGAGATTGAGGTACGCTTTCTCTCTTTTGTGCGTGAGGAACGCCGTTTTCCTTCAATAAATGAATTGAAAAATCAGATCAAATCTGATATACTGTCACTTGTTGCTAATGTATAGACATGTGACATTTTTCGCACCAGTAGCTCAGTGGATAGAGCAATGGCCTCCGGAGCCATGTGCGGAGGTTCGATTCCTCTCTGGTGCATCAAACCAAAAGCCGGGAGTGCTTGTAAAATAAGGTTTCCCGGCTCTTTTATTTTCTGAATCTGTGAAATTGTAGCAAAAATGCAAAAACTCTCGGATATCGGATTATGGAAGGATAGGGAAGCATATGAAAAAAGAATTTGACCTTCAGGAATATATGACCAAGGGTGTGGAACGTGTCGTCGCGGATGCGATAAAGGCAACATTAAAAGACCCGAAGGAAAGTGCGTTTATGCTCCGGTTTGCGGCCGCGAGTGCCAGAGCATCCTCCAAACGGAAAAAAGCCGAGGAAAGCGGAGAGCATATACCGCCGTTTCTGATCGCGAGCATCACCAGCAAATGCAACCTTCATTGTGCGGGCTGCTATTCGAGGTGCAATCACGCCACCGTTGACGCGGAGCCTGTGAGCCAGCTGACGGACGAGGAGTGGTATGGGATTTTTGACGAAGCGGATCGTCTCGGGATCAGCTTTATTTTGCTGGCCGGTGGAGAGCCGATGATCCGGAGAGGGGTGATCGAAGCCGCAGCAAAAAAGAAGAATATTTTATTCCCTGTTTTTACAAACGGGACTTTTATGGATGAAAAATATTTCAATCTGTTTGATGCAAGCAGAAACCTGATCCCGATCATGAGCATCGAAGGCAAAAAGGAGCTTACGGACACAAGGCGGGGCACGGGTGTCTATGACCGCCTGGTGCGGAACATGGATGAGCTTCACAAGCGGGGACTGATCTTCGGGGCCTCGGTTACGGTCACGAAGGAAAATATACATGAGGTGACTTCGGACAGTTTCCTCGGCGAGCTGTCGGACAGAGGCTGCAAAGCGGTCATTTTTGTAGAGTTTGTGCCGGTGACGGAAGAAAGCCGTGAGCTTACACCCGGGGAAGAGGAGAGAGAATACTTAAAAGCCGAGATTGCAAGACTGAGAACAGAGGCGCCGGAGATGGTGTACATTTCCTTCCCGGGGGATGAAAAAAGCTCTGGGGGATGTGTGGCTGCCGGCAGAGGCTTTTTCCATATCAATTCCCATGGCGGGGCGGAGCCATGCCCCTTTTCACCGTATTCGGATGTGAATATCAAAAACACATCTCTGCGCGAGGCGATGCATTCACCGCTTTTTCTGGCATTGCAGAGCGGAGATATCCTCTTGGATGATCACGAGGGCGGATGTGTCCTGTATGAAAAACGCGAGCTTGTAGAGCAGCTCATGAAGAAGACGACCGTGTGACGCAGGGAATGCTTTTTTCATCCTTTCTGTCTGCGACCTGTTTTAAAGCTATGGCAATAAAAAGCACAATTTTGAATCGGATGTTTACCGGCCGGAATCAGACCTTGCGTTTTTGTATATGGTTTGGTATAATACTTAACGATTTTGCAATAGCCATTTAGGAGAAAGTATACATGAGTAAACAAGGAAAAGACGAGGAGAGTACACGCGGCGTCGCCGGGCTGTTTCTGGTGTTCGGCTGGCTGGTGTTTATCCTGTTGGCATTGATATTCTTCTTTTACTTTAAGGATGATCTGAAGCTCCCGGGATTCTTGAATTTCGGGAAGGAACAGGTGACGGAGGCTGAGGTCACGGAGCAGCAGGGTTCGACCCTCACCTATCAGACCAACGCAAATCTGGATATCAACTCGCTGATAATTGAGTATTATACGGCGCTTGCGATCTGCGATCAGAAAAAGCTGCAGAACATCGTGACGGATCCCACGCAGTTCGATGATATGAGTCCGTATGAGAAGATCGCGTTGAAGATCACCAATTATACGAACATTAACTGCTATACATTG
>CACZPL010000112.1 GCA_902783015.1 uncultured Lachnospiraceae bacterium | reverse complement strand
TAAGGAAGTAGTTCCGGTGGTCGAAATGAAACTGCTCAAATCGGAGACAGAATTGCTTGTAGGAGAAAGAGAAACCATTAACTATGAGATCACACCGAATAACGCTACGTATCAGGAGGTGCGATGGAGCAGTACAAACACAAGCGTTGCAACGGTAGATGACAGCGGTGTTGTTGTGGCAAAGAGCATCGGTGTTGCATATATCATTTGCGGTTCTGTCGATAATCCGGGTAAGACGGATGCTTGTGCGGTAAAGGTGTTTGACCAAGCGGAAGCACCGAAGGGCATAGAAGTTGAAGAGATTTCCGAGGACAGCATCACCATAAAAGCGATTGAGGGATGCGAATACAAACTGGGGGACAGTGAATGGTCGAACAGTAACAGCTTTTGGGAACTGGAAGCAGAGACAGAATATGAGATCAGTGTAAGAGTAAAGGCAAATGGTTACCATAGGGCGAGTTCGGAAATCACTGCGAAGTTTACAACGGCAGAAGAGACCTTCGAACCGACGGATATTGCTGACCTGAATGTTACATTGGCGCAATCCAAGCTTTATACCGGAAAGGCAATAAAACCTTCGCCGGTGATCAAAGACGGAGATGTTACCCTGGAAAAAGGCATTGACTACACGGTATCCTATTCGGATAACAAAAACGTAGGTACCGCATCGGTACTGATCGAGGGAATCGGAGATTACGCGGGGAGTGTAACCGAAGAGTTTGAGATCAAACCCAGAGGAATAGCGAATGCAAGCTTTTCAAGCTTAACGGCAAAAGGTTATACCGGTAACGAAATCGAGCCTGTTCAGACGTTAAAATACAATGGTCAGAGTCTGGTCGGAGGAAAGGATTATAAGGTAACCTACAATAACAATATCAATGTCGGAAAAGCAAGCATCGTATATGAGGGAATCGGAAACTTTACGGGTAAGGTTACAAAGACATTCCAGATCAAGCCGAATAGAACGACAATCAGCAGCGTCACTGCGGGGAATGCTTCTTTCAAAGTCGTATGGAAGAAGAAAGCCACCAAGATGAAGACTTCGAATATTACGGGATATCAGATCCAGTATAGTACTTCTTCAGCATTTGACATTGATAAGAAAACCGTAACCGTGAGCGGATATGAAAAAACAACGAGAACGATCAAGAACCTAGAATCCGGTGAAACCTATTATGTGAGGATAAGAACTTACATGAAGGTGGATGGCGTGAATTATTTCTCGACATGGAGTGCTGCGAAGACGGTAGATGTAAAATAGTCAAAACAATACTTCAATGTAATAAAAAAGAGCTTGCTCTTGCATATGCAAGAGCAGGCTCTTTTTAGCTTAAGATTGCATATAATCCGAGTAATGCTGCAAGAAGGAACAGGCTCACCCAGGTGAAGGAGAGGAGATAGTGACCACCCTCCTTTACCTGGGTATCGGTTGCGGTTGCGGCAAGCTCGCGGCGGTGCTTTGCATAGAACTTGTAGGTGATCAGGCTGGCCATGCTGGCGATCAGGGTGCCCAGGCCGCCGAGGTTTACACCCACGACTAAAGCACGTCCGTTATCCGTAAAGGGCGAGAGCAACATGGCTGCCGGTACATTGCTGATGGCCTGTGAGGAGAGGACTGCGGTTGCGACCTCGTGCCCGTTTACCAGGTTAGACAATGCATTGCGGATCATGTCGATGCGCCCTAAATTCCCGATCAGGACGAAGAAAAACGTAAAGGTAAAGAGCAGCGAATAATCCACGTTCAAAAAGGCTTTTCTGTCCGCGAGAAGCATGACAAGGATCACGAGCGCGAGCATGACGAGATAGTGGATCGTGCCCGTCACCGTCAGGATACAGCAGGCAAACAGGGCGGTATAAAGAAGCACGCGTTTAATGTCCGGAGTCGGGACAGGCTCTGCCACGGCGGTATCCGCGGTTTTGTCTGTTTTATTTAGGATAAATACAAAAGCCGTGATCAAAATGAGGGAAGCCACGGAATAGGGAAGCATGAGCTTCATAAAGGAACCTGCGGAAAAACCGAACTCCGTGTAAAGATACAGGTTCTGCGGATTCCCGATGGGGGTCAGCATGCTGCCGAGATTGGCGGCGGCAGTCATCAGGATCAGCGTGTATTTCATGCGTCTTGCATCGTGAAATGCGGAGAGCACCATGATCGCAAAGGGGATCAGGGTGACAAGCGCCACATCGTTGGTGATCAGCATACTTGAAAAAAGGCTCAGGTATACGAGGAGCAGAGACAAAAGCTTTTCGGATTTGACAGCGCCGATCAGCTTCTGCGTGACAAAGGAAAAGCACCCGATCCGCACAAAGGCCTGTACCACAAGCATGAGCGCAAACAGGATCGCGAGCACGCGCACGTTGATATAATCAACATAGCCCGCATCCGGGGTGACAAAAAAACAGGAGATCACTGCCAAAAAGAAAGAGATCACCAGTATCGTATCATTCTTACATTTTTCAATCAGAAAGTTCTTCATTCTTGTTTTCCTCGCCTCAAGGTTTATACCATAAAATATAGAAAAAAACAAGAGCGGATTTACTATTGTTTTTCGGATGTGAAATCTTTGCGGGAATCCGTGAAAAGAGTTTGACATCCACGCATGGATTCGCTTATTATCTGTATGGGAGCCGGTCAGGGGTACGGCTCCGAGATGATTCTGTTTGGGGAGAGAATAAAACGGTATGAAGGTAATCGTAAAATGGAGAAAGGGTATCCTGTTCTCAATTCTGATCATCATAGCGCTTGCGATCTATATAACCGTCGGCAGCAAGGGCGATGAAAAGTCCAAGCTCGGGTATACAGTCTATCAGTCATCAGGTGCACTTACGCACATCAATCAGTTCGATATCAATATCAGTTCGCCGAAGAGCTACATGCGGTTTTTCCCGGATAGCCAAAATAAATATGTCGCATCGGAAATGAACGGTCGCGGCATGAGTTTTGTTGCCCTCGCCTCGGATTATTCCTATGTACAGGAGTTCTATATCTTTCCGGAGGGACTTGAATTGTCCGAAGCGCAGACGGAGAGCAGGGTCAGGGAATCGCAGGGTTCCTATGACCTCACGAGCGATCTGATACATGACGACATCACCGTCGGGGATCTGAAGCTTCACAGGGTATGCTACAGTCGAAAGGATATAGCGTATCTGGATTTTGACGTGGTTGCAGATTACTTTACCGAGCATAACGGGATGTGCCTGGAGATCCGAAGCTACATTGAGCAGGGCGAAGAACCGAAGTATCAGGAGACATTGACCGAGGTTTGCAAGCAGGCAGAGGAGTACTTTGCAGAGTATTCCTATGGCACGACGCAGGTACAGCCGAAGGAGGAAAACGCGCTCTGGGACTGGTGGAAAAGCCTGAATTTTGCGCCCTGGGTGCTGTTGCTTCCCTTCCTCTATATGCTTTTGTGCGGGATCACATTTACGGGATTTTCCGAAAAGATTTACGTTCCGGAAACAAAGAAATACCGCTTTGTCGGAGATGAGGGGACCGGTTGGAATGAGGAGTATCTGTCCTTAAATGTCTCAAAAATGCTGTTGGGCATCTGCGCCGTGCTGGTCGTGTGTCATCATTTGGTGCAGCAGGCGGATAAAAATGATACGGGCATGCTCACCTTTTTGGAGAACTTCGGCGTTGGCTTTGTCGGCATGTTCTTTTTCTTCTCCGGCTTCGGCTTGTATGAGAGCCTTCAGAAAAAGGAAGGCTATATGAAGGGCTTTTTAAAGAAACGTCTCCCGTCGGTCCTGATCCCTTCCTATATCGCGATCCTTGTGTTTGTCCTGGTTGAGCTGTTGCAAAACGGGTTGAAAAACAAGAAGCAGTTTCCGGCGTGGCTGACGGGCTGGAAGCTGATCAATCCGCAAATGTGGTATATAGTTGAGATTGTGATCTTGTATCTCATTTTCTTTTTACTGTTCCGATTTATCAAAAACAGAAAGATCGGCATCCTTTTGCTGTTTCTTTGCACGGGCCTGATGGTCGCCATGGCCCTTCTGCACGGACACGGAGACGGGTGGTTCCAAGGAGAGTGGTGGTATAATACGAGTCTCCTGTTCCCCTTCGGCGTATTGTTTGCGGCGCATAAGGATGAGATCACCTATTTTGCAAAGCGCTTTTACATAGTTGTGCTCCCGGCTGTTGTGATCGGGTTTGTGCTGCTTTATAAGGCGAGAGCTTACATGCTGGAGACCTACGGCTACTGGAGCGAAACCCCGGCGGACCCGGGATATGATGACAAGCTTCGCTGCTTTATCACAGAGTGCCCCATGGTACTGTTTTTCGTATTGCTCATGCTTGCTCTCGGCCTGAAGCTGAAGATCGGAAACCGGGCACTCAAATTCATGGGCAGTATATCTCTGGAGCTGTATCTGATCCACTACCTGTTCATCAATCTGTTTTCCGGGATCAAGGGCACGGGAGCCTTTTTCTTCAGCGTGCTTGCGGCTTCAATACTTGCGGCATGTGTGCTTCACTTTGTGATCACCTGTATCTTCTGTCTGATCCGAAAGCAGCCGCTCCCGGATATCATGGCGTTTAAGCGGATCATCCCGGAATACTTCAGAAAAAAGAAGTCGGATGCAAAAGAGTTTCAAGCGCGTGTCAAAAGAAGTCTGCGGTATGCGGCAAGAAATAAAAAAACCACGGGGAGAATCTTCTTTCGGCATTTTGTCTGCCTGTTCCTCTGTGCCGTGGCGCTGTTTCCTATTTTGCTGCTCGTGATCAATGCCACTAAATCCAAATACGATCTTGTGCGCGGCATCTCATTCCTGCCCGGGGGAAAGTTTGCGGAAAATTTTCTTTCGGTAAAGGATTTTCTGCATACGATCGGACTGAATCTGTATGAGGTGGTCGGCCTTTCCTGCGTGATCTCGATCACCTGTACCTTCTTGGGAACCTATATCGGAGCCATGTGTGCTTACGGATTTGAATATTTTGATTTCAAGAGAAAAAAGCCGCTCTGGAGGGTTATCATACTGGCGCTTATGATGCCGGCAGCCGCGGCAAGTGTGGGCTTCTTTAAGCTGGTGTACAGTCTTCGTTTGTATAACAGGCTGTTCCCGATCATCATGGCCGGGATCACGATCCCGTCCTGCGTCTATTTTATGCGAATGTATCTGCAGACCGTCAAGCTGAAGGAGATCATAGAGGCTGCGCGGATCGACGGCTGCAGAGAGCTTCATGTGTTTAACAAGATCATTCTGCCGATCATTCGCCCGGCGGTGTTGCTTCAACTGGTCATCAATTTTGCCAACAATTGGAATAATACGGTCTACCAGAATCTGGTCCTGATAGACCCGCATAAGAAATCGATCTCGGTATTTTTAAATACATTTGCCTTCGGGGAGGGTGCGGGCTCCGATCCCGCGTTGTACTGCCTGCTGCTTGTCGCAACGATCCCTTCCCTGGTGATCTTCATCCTCTTCTCGCACGGGATTGCCGCAAGGATCAACCTCGGCGGTATCAAGGAGTAGTCCGTGAGGAAGAAAGCTTTTTGGGCATTTTTCTGACGGCATCCACGAGGGTCTGCTCTGCGGGATCTTTTCTGAATCTGACGCGATAATACCCTTTGAACAGTTCACCGAGTTCATCTCGAAGGTTCTCGTCCTCTACCTCCGGCAGATAAGCGAGCACGGAGCCGGCGGTATCCACGGCAGGATACAGCGTCTGCAGCCTTTTGGTGAGCGCTGTCATATCCTCGGAGAGCTTTTCCTCCGGGGAAAGGCGCAGGTAACGGATTCTCCTTGCCAGAAGGAAGAGCAGGATGAGCAGCGCAAGACTGCCCAGGATGACCAGCACGTAACCGCCCACGGTGAAAAGGATCGTTTTAAGATCCGTCTTTTCTTCTGTCTGAACAGCGACCGTTCCGCCCTTTTGTTCCGGGATTTCGGGTACGGTTGCTTCCTCATTTTCGGCTTCTATGATTTCTTCAATCTCCTCGGGAACAGTTTCATCCTTCGTACGAAGCACTCTGCCCCAGGTCCGCTGTGCCGCATTTTGCATAGCAGCGGTCGGCTCAAAGGTGATCCAGCCGACACCCTCGATATAGGCCTCGACCCAAGCATGCGCGTTTGCGCCGTACACCGTTCCCTCGTTTGCGGGATCGTATAAAAAGCCCTGTACATAACGAGCGGGCACGCCGCTTAAGCGAAGCAGCAGCACCATGGCGGAGGCGTAATGCACGCAGTAGCCCTTCTGAACTTCAAAGAGGAAGGCATCCACATAGTTATCGTAAGCTCTTAAATCCGTCCCCGGGTCGTAGGGATACTGGCGCAAGAAGGATTCGATGTTTTCCGCACGTTCCAGATCGGTGGTACAGTCTTTGGTCAGTTCCTCGGCAAGCTCTTTGATCCGTGGTGTTGCCATGGAGGTGTCGAGATAAACCGGAGACTGCTGTTGCTCCTGCGCCTGGGCGATGGCTTTTTCGTAGTCCGGTTGCGACATGTAGTCCGAGAGATCGATATTGTAAAGCTCCTTGCCGGCAGCCCTGGCGTTTAGATACGGCGCAGGCTTTGTTGCGCCTTCCGCAGCCCTTGTGAACGCCTTGTAATAGGGGCTCGCGATATCGAAGGAGAGGTAGAGCACATTATAGGTATAGCCCTTTGATTTTGTTTCCTTTTCCGCACCGCCGGAGACGATGACCAGACCCTCGGGTCGGATCAGGTCCTTCGTCTTCAGGAAGGCGTAGGTCACCTTGGCGCGTTCGAGCTTTGAGAAGCAGTAAGCTTCCTCCTTGGTGATCTCGCCGTTTGCGAGGGCGGACATATAGAGCGCGATCCAAGCGTTGTCCGAAAGACCGTCGGAGGACCGCTCGGAAAAACCGTCTTTACCGAGCTTTGCGTATTCCGCGCCCTTAAGATAAACCTTGTCGCGTTTGTTCTTTGTCTCAAAATAAAGGGAAATTCTTTCGTTCGCGCTTGTCGATCCCTTCAGCTTTCCGGTCTCCGAGTAGCCCGTGTAGGTGGCCTCTCCGCCGCCGAAGAAGCCCTCGAAATACCAGGAAACGTTTTCCCAGGTGTTTTTGATGCCGGCGTACATCTTGCCGACTACGCTTTTCACACCATCCCAGCGCATGGGATCCTCCGAGGAGGGAACCATGGCGGAGGCAAACACCGCAAGGATGATCAGGATCGTCATATATCGCATATCCCTGCCGAAGATGCCTGCGATCCCGGCTGCGGTAAGAAGGATCAGGCAAAACGCCACCTCGCGCGGCATGGATGACTGAAGCAGCCAGACTATGAGCAGTATCAGCGTGAGGACACGCTGAATGTGCCCGGAAAACCGGTTTTCCGAGAGCAGGTAGAGCAGGCAAAAGAACAAGAAAGCGTAAAGCGCATTGAAAAACAGCAGTTTATCCCGGGAGCTTAGGAGTACAATGATCGGGAGCAGCGCGGGAAGAAATGCGACGCGTTTTTCAAGACCGACGCGGCAGAGCACAAGTCCCGCAAAGAAGCACGCGCAAAAATAAAGCCGCAGATAGACCGGCTCCGCCAAGCTGCCCGGTACAAAGGAAAGAAGAGAGGAGCCTGCGATCATGAGTGCCCAGATGTAGATACCGTTATGGAGATATTGCCAGAGCTTCTTTTTTATATCGGACACAGCTTGCACACTCCTTCCTCAACGGAAAATACGGGACAGCTAAGAAGCTTGGCCGCACTTTTTAGTTTTACGTCGGACTCCTCAACCTCGCCGCGGAGCACAAGTTCTTTGGAAAGCTCAAAGCTCAAGCGGTTCAGTCCCTCGTAATCCTCCACGGGGATACGCTTCACGCCGGCATTGTAGAACAAAAACTGCACCGGGCGCTGTTCGCTTAAAAATGCATTTGCCACGGAGAGACTGTATTCGATAAACTCATCCCGGGCGTTTAAGGAATCGTCGTCCTCGCCGGCCGGACGGCTCAGCAAAACAACGCAGATCATCTGCGTGGGACGTGCTTCGGGAAGACGCACAAAAAGCTCGCGGCTTCTGGCGTAGTTCTTCCAGTGTATGCGTTTTAAGGGATCGCCGGGAGAGTAGGGAACCATATCGTTTCCAAGGATGCTCTCCGTGTCGGCGGAGTTTCCCGCGGCGCTGCCGAGGTACAGATCCTTCAGTGCCTGCTCCACATCTCCCGCACAGTCTCCGGTAAAGGACGGAAGGACCTGAACCCTGAGAGGACTCTTGAGGTTCAGCGGAATGCGGATCAGATCGAAGCAGTCATTGAAGACAAGCTTTATGATGCCGATCTCGTAGCTTCCCGCATATCTGCAGGTGATCCCCGTATCAAAGCGAAATTTTTCGCCGGGTTGAAGAGAGAACTCCGTTCCGGTCATATCCTCGCGGAACTCGGCGCGTTTTGCAAACAGACGGATTCCGATGGCCGGCAGCAGACCGGCATTTTCCACCACGAGATGATAAGGCTCCTCCCTGAACTTTTTCAGCTCACGAAGGTCGAGATCCTGATAGATCCTGATAGAGGCTCTTGTCAGTAAAAGATATAGGATCGCGAGCAGCGGATAGAAAAGCAGAAAATAAAAAAGCATATACGAAAAAGCGCCTCCCCGCCGGCTGACATAGACAGCCGATGCAAGGAGAAACAGTATATAGAGCACCTGAGGCAGGCGCGGTCTTCGCTTTTTTTTCTTTTGTGACTTCATTGTTCTTACCTCGGTCGTTTTACACGATCAAGTACCTTCAGCATGATCTGGTATCCGGTGAAATGGCTGAGCTTGGCCTCCGTGGTCAGAACCAGTCTGTGGGGGAGTACAAGCTTGGACATCTCGACGATATCCTCGGGGATCACGAAGTCTCTTCCGTCGACGTAGGCGGATGCCTGTGATGCTCGAAGGAGATCAAGACCGGCGCGGAGACTGGCACCGCAGCTCACCTCGGTCGTGGAGCGTGTGGCTTCGGCGATGGATACGGCATATTGGATCAGTTCATCGCTGATCATGACCTTTTTTACCTCGCCCATCATGGTGAGCAGGTCTTCTCTTGTAAGGACGGGTGTACGTTCTTCCTCGAAAGCACCCGAGAGAAAACGTTCTGCAAGCAAAAGCTGATCTTCCTTCTCGGGATAGCCGAGGGAGATCTTCATAAGAAAACGGTCAAGCTGTGCCTCCGGCAGCGGATAGGTGCCGAGAAGCTCCACGGGGTTTTGTGTCGCAACCACCATAAAGGGTTCGGCAAGTGCATGGGTGGTACCGTCGATGGTAACCTGGTGCTCATCCATGGCCTCCAGGAGCGCCGACTGTGTTTTCGGTGAAGACCGGTTAATCTCGTCGGCGAGCAGAAAGCTGTGAAAGACGGGACCCTTCATCAGGCGAAAGCTGCCGGTCTCCGCGTCGAGCACGGTTGTACCGATGATGTCCGAGGGAAGGGTGTCCGGCGTAAACTGCACACGCGCGAAATCCAAGGCAACGGACTCCGCAAGCGCCTTGGCGAGGGTGGTTTTTCCGACACCCGGTACGTCCTCGAGCAGGACGTGTCCGCCCGCAAGCAGCGCGATGATCATCTGCGTTACAAGCCGCTCCTTTCCGGTAAAGGTTTTGCTGATATTTTCAGTCAGGTTTTTGATCTGTTCCGATGACATAGTGTATTCCTCCTATTTTTAACAACCATATTATAGCGGAAAACATGCTTTTTTTGAAGTGTGTTTTTTAATTGACTTTTAGGGGCCGAAACATTACAATATAAGCAAATTTATTCTATGTTAAACAGGCAGTATCGCCCGCACGGGTCTGTGCGGGCGTTATTTTTAGAGGTAAAAAATGAGTACATTTCGTGTGGAATTAAAGAAGGTCGTGGACGACAGCTACGAGGTGGAGGTCGGCTACGATCTCACGGATCACCTGATGGAGGATCTTAAATCCGGCCTTGTCGGCAAGATAAAAAAGTTCGCCGTGATCACAGACAGTATCGTGAAGGAGCTCTATGCCGAGCCGATCTTGGAGCGGCTGACGGCGGCGGGCTATCAGGCAAATCTCTTTGAGTTTCCCGAGGGGGAAAAGAGCAAGACCCGTGAGGTCAAGGCCATGCTCGAGGATGCCATGCTTGCCATGGAGTATCGCAGGGATTGCTGCATCATCGCCGTGGGCGGCGGTGTAGTGACGGATCTGGCCGGCTTTGTGGCGGGGACCTTCGGCAGGGGTGTGCCCTTTATCAACTATGCGACTACGCTGCTTGCGGCGGCGGATGCCTCCGTGGGCGGAAAGACGGCGGTGGATACACCGCTTGCCACCAATCTGATCGGGCTCTTTAACCAGCCGGTCAAGGTGTATCTGGATATCGCAACCTGGAAGACGCTTCCGAAACGGCAGATCATCAGCGGCCTTGCGGAGACCATCAAGCATGCGTGCCTTGCGGACGCGGCATTCTTCGATTATCTGGACCGGCACATGGAGGAGATCCTTGCGCTTGAGAAGGAGGCCTGCGAGCACATCGCACATGAAAATGTGCGCATTAAGTATGAGGTTGTGATGCAGGATGAACGCGAATCAGGCCTGCGCGAGGTGTTAAATCTGGGACACACGGTGGGACGTGCCATCGAGACGGTGAGTGATTACAAGCTCTTACACGGCGAGGCGGTGTCCATCGGCCTTGTGGCACAGGCGATGCTCGCCTGCAAAAAGGGCTATATGACCGAGGAAGAAAAGAACCGCGTGATCGCGCTTTTAAACAAGGCGGGGCTTCCCACGGAGATCCCGGACTATATTGACCGTGAGGTGCTCGTGAAAAAGCTCTACACGGACAAAAAGGTGAGAGACGGAAAGCTGCGCTTTGTGCTTGAACAGGGCATCGGCACCATTCACGAATACGAAACCGGTAATTTTGCGGAGCCTGTTCCCGAGGAAGAGGCACGCGCGATCATTATGGATATATAGCAGATTCAAATAGAAAGCTTTGAGCGGAGGGAAGACAGATGAAAAAGAAGAAACTGTTTACGGGGATTATTGCCATGGCCATCGGCCTGTTTGCCGCAGGCTGCGGTTCATCCTCCGGCGGGGGAGACAAGGTGACCATCCGTGCCGGTTTTTCCACGGCGGATTCGGATCCCCGTGTCGTAGCTACGCAACAGTTTAAGGAGGAGGTAGAGGCTGCCACCGAGGGTCGCATCACCATCGAGATCCACGCGAACGGGGAGCTCGGGGCCGATGCGGAGCTGATCGACGGTGTTGTGAACGGCACCGTGGATATGACGGCTTCGAGTGCGGGCAACTTCGCAAATTACGATGCAAACGTCGGGATCTCCGCATTTCCGTTTTTGTTTGACAGCTTTGAGGATGCCTGGGCCTTTGTGGACGGCGATACCGAAAAGCAGGCCGAAAAGAATTTGGAAAACTACAATGTCCATGTGCTCGGCCATTACGACAACGGTTTTCGCTGCGTCACGACTTCAGAGAAAGCGGGCCCGGTGAACGGTGTATCGGATATGAACGGTCTTGTTATCCGCACGCCGGAAAACCAGATCGTGATGCAGACCATGATGCTTCTCGATGCCAAGCCGCAGGTTTTGGACTTTACCAAGCTGTACGATGCTTTAAAGAAGGGCGAGTTTGACGCGCAGGAAAACCCGATCCCCGTCATTTACAACAATAAGCTTTATGAGGTACAGAAGAATCTTGCCATCACCAATCACAGCTATGACGTTATGCTCTTTGTGATCAGGGATGACATTTGGGAAAAGCTTTCGGATGAGGATAAGCAGATCCTTGCCGATGCTGCCGCAAAGGCGCAGGCAAAAGACAGGGAACTGATCAAAACTCAGACGGAGGAATATATCGGCAAGCTGCAGGATGAGGGTATGACGGTGACCTATCCGGATCTTGCGGAGTTTCAGAAAGCAACGGCTTCCATCGTAGATGGTTTCAAGGATACCTACGATCCGGAGCTCTTAAAGAAGATTCAGTAACTTTCAATCATTACAACGAACGGGGGGCGTAGGTGCTTCAGTACAG
>CACZPL010000111.1 GCA_902783015.1 uncultured Lachnospiraceae bacterium | reverse complement strand
AGATTTCTCTGACTGCTCAGGTTCTCCCTGTCTGATATATTCTTCAAGATCCATCTGCCATTTTTCATGATCATTCCGTGACATCTGTAGTCACCCCCGTTCTGTTCTTGATCCTATGATAGTCTTCCATATCGACATCAATCGTGATCGTTCTTTCCCGGGTGTTACTCATTTTCTGCAAAAGGCTCACGACTTCCACATTCGCGGTCCGCGGGAACTGATCCACGGCGCAGGCACGGGTGACACGGTACCCTGCCGCGGTCATGACCGCCAGGTCGCGCACAAGCGAGGTCGGCTTGCAACTGATATAAAGAATATTGTCTACTCCGTAAGACAGAATTTTGGTGAGTGCCTTGGGGTGGATTCCGTCGCGCGGCGGATCCACAATGATCATGTCCGGTCTGGTTGTTACATCATCTAAGGCTTTGAGCACATCTCCGACTATGAATTCGCAGTTGTCCAGTCTGTTAGACTTTGCATTCTCACGAGCGGCAGCGACCGCCTCCTCGACTATCTCTATTCCGTATACCTTTTCGGCGACCGGTGCCATCATCTGCGCGATTGTTCCGGTTCCGCTGTATAGGTCATAGAGGATCCCACAGCCTTGCGAGTCCGATCCGGACTCACCGAGATTTGCTTCGCGCGTTCCGGAGCCGGTAACAGCATCCATTATGTACTCTCTCGCCTTGCTGTAAAGAACTTCACAGCCGGCAGTATTGGTCTGAAAGAATGAAAACGGAGATACCTTGAACTTCAGTCCCAGGACCTCCTCTGTTATGTAATCCTTTCCGTACAACAACTCCATGCGGTCACACTGCACCACATCACCCAAGGTGTCGTTTTCCGTGTAGAGCACGCCCGCGACGCTTCCGTCAAAATCATCCCGCTCCGCAAGCTTCATCAGTCCGTCGGCATAGTCTGCAAGCAGGGTACGAACGTCGGAAAAGCCATAAGTATCCCACTGAGTCGAGGTCACGAGATTGAGCAAAAACTCGCCCGTGGCATAGGATTGCCGCACCACAAGGCTTCGCAAAATACCCTCGTGTCGCATACGATGGTAATAAGGCACATTTTTATCGGTAAAGAATTGAAGCGTGTAGTCAAGGATCTTGCTCCACGACGGTCCCACAAGCTCACAGCCCGACACCGTCAGGATATCGTAGAATCCGCCCTTCTTATGCATGCCGAGAGCCAGCGGCCCTCCCTTATATGCATCACCGAAGGTAAACTCCATCTTGTTTCTGTAGGCGTTGTCGCGCGGAGAGGCAAGGATTCCTTCCCACACATAGTCCTTCGAATTACTGCCGTCCGCAAGCAGCACCTTATCTAGCAGCTTTTTCACCAGCTGCTCCTTGAGCGCAAGCTGATTTTTATAGGAAAGCGTCGTGTAGGTGCATCCGCCGCAATCCTGCACAAACGGACAGCTCGGTGTGACATCCTCGATGGGAGCGCGCTCCAACACCTCAAGCACACGCCCCTCCGCCATACCGGCTTTCTTCTTGGTCACCTGATAGCGCACCTTCTGGCCGGGCAAAGTGCCCTTGATGGTCAGCTTGCGCGGGTCTGCATTATCCTCGATACAAATAAGACTTCCCTTATTGGGGAAGTCGTAATCTGTTATGATACCTTCCAGAATATCACCTTTTTTCATCTCAATTCCTTCCTATATCGTCAAATGAATAACTGACCTTATCATCGTCGTCGATCGTGATCACACAGAAGGTATGTTTTCTGCCCTCCTGCCGCGGCCGGGAAATACTGCCGGGATTTAATATGGTCACATCCTCATCGGCCTCCGCCAAAAACGGTACATGCGTATGTCCGTAGATCGCAATGTCACATTCGTTTTCAAGCGCGGTATAGCGCAGTACATTGAGCCCCGCGTGCACCCCCTGCATATGACCGTGGGTACAATAGATCCGATGTCCTCCGAAGGACAGCACCAGGGCCTGTTTCAAGCTGTAATCGTAATCGCAGTTGCCGCGCACGAAATAAGCCGGCCACGGGCATCGGCTTTCGATCTCATGCCAGTTTGCCCCCACATCTCCGAGATGGATCAGGGAGTTATAATCTCCCGCCTTTTCCATGGCGGCAAACACAGCGTCGTTATCGCCGTGAGAATCACTTACGACCAGTATCTTCCACATGATTTTATAAAACCTCTTTGATCAGCCTGAGTGCATTGCCGCGGTGACTCACCTTGTTCTTTTCCTCCGGGGAAAGCTCCGCTGTAGTGCAGGAAAACTCCGGCACATAAAAGATGGGATCGTAGCCGAATCCGTTCTCTCCGGCCTGCTCATATCCGATCCTGCCCTCGATGGTACCGCGCCTTGTCTCCACGCGCCCGTCCGGGAACGCCGCAGCGATGGCGCACACAAAGCGCGCGGTTCGCTTTTCGTCCGGAACGCCTTCCAGTCTGTCAATCAGCGCTTTGTTCTTGATATCGTACGAGGTATCCTCCCCCATGTAGCGCGCGCTGTAGATGCCCGGTTCTTTGTTTAAGTAATCGATCTCAAGGCCGCTGTCATCCGCGAGTACAACCGCGCCCTCCGCTTCGGGAAGCTTGGAGATGGCAGTCGCCTTGATGGCCGCATTCTCCTCAAAGGTGCTTCCGTCCTCTACGATATCGGCTGAGATTCCCGCATCCTTCAGGGAGAGGATCTCGTAGCCCGTGTCCGCAAGGATCATGCGGACCTCCTTCATTTTACCTTCATTGCCGGTTGCAAATATGATCTTTTTCATTGTTTTCTCCATTCCGCGCTTCGCGGTTCGTTTGTCTATTCCGTCGTTTCCGATTCCTTCTGCGTATCAAGGTCCGGGACTGCCGTGTCATCGCCGCCCTCCGTGGTTCCCCGGGTATCCGTCGTCTCCTCCGTGGAAACCTGTCCGGAAGAAGGCGTTTCCTTCTCGTTTTTCCCGGTGCTTCCGTTCTCGTCCACATTATCCGTAAAGGCCTTCAGACACACATTACAGCTCTGTGTCTCCTCTGCGCTGTGCCAAACCTCACCATACAGACTGATGTAACCCTCGCCGTCGGAAATATCGAAATTTTCCGAACGCTCATCCGCCTTATACTCGATGGCGATGGGATGTACCGCCCCCGGCGTGATGATCTTGACCACCACGGCAAAACGCTCACCGTCCTCGAGTGGGATCGGATTCGGGATGTCCACGGTGTAATATCCCGCATACTGCATGGTACCGGCAACCAAAAAGCCCCGATTCCTGAAGGAATTTTCATCCTCAAAGTTTCTGACCAGATACACTTCAAAGCGGCTGTTCCTGTCGGTTGCATAGAAGGATACGGCCGAGAGTGCCTCATGCTCGCCCGCCGTATAGGCATTCGCGAAATATGCCTCCTCCTTGCCGTAGCCCATCAGTCCGACCCAGCCGAGCATATCCGTCTGGTAAATATGATCATAATTATTCGCTTCGCCGATCCGCGTGTACACAACGGATTTATTGCAGATGTTCGTATCGTAATAGGACACGTAGAAGTATCCGTCCTCACCGAAGTTTACGCCCCAGCTGTTTTTGCACAGCCATGCACCGTCCCCTGGCGGTCTGACCGGGAAACGCTCTTTTTTAAAGTTGTCATCCCATCCGACCACGACCACGTCATGGTTCGGGATCTCCGCTCCGTCATAATGGTAGGCTGCATACTCGGGAGAATAGTAGGGTGATTCGCTGTCCGCGTACTCCAGCTGCAGGTAGAGCGAAGTCTCCAGTCCGCCGTAGCGAAAGATTGCGCTCTTTAACACATCACGATCCCGCTCGTCAAGCACAAGTGCCTCTTCGAGATGCTTGACGGGTGTCAGGTTCGGATCGCTCATACCGTCACCGTACGGATCGTCCGCCTCATACACCGGTCCCTGCCAAGCCGCGAGGTACGCAACACTCATGGTGTGCTCACCGCCCACGTTCAGGTCCAGATTATAACTGTTACACATTGTCATGTGATCCGTGGAAAAAATGCAGGTGTCCTGCGGGAGCAGAGTTGTCTCAAGCGCCCCGAGGGACGCAAATGCCCAACAGGTACCGTATCTGCCCTGATCGCGCACCGGCGTCACACGACTGTAGTCGCGCATATCGTAGGCATCCGGCAGTTTCTTTTCCTCCTCTGCCAGACTGAGGTTCACAACTCCGTCCTCCAGGTTGTAATCCACCTGATAGGAAAGCGCCGCTGCAATATCATCGAAGGGGATGTAATACCTGTTTCCCTCCTCGGAAATCTTCGTCTTCGAAACCATGTCAATGCGGTCCGTCTGATCGAGCACCGCGATATTATCGTCCGGCCGGAAGGTGAGACTGTGATCCCCCTTCATCACCACAAGCTTGTCATCCGGATATCTGAGCACGGAGCAGGACAGCAGACTCTTCAAAAAACCGCTCTCCACCATGAGCTTAAACTCCGGGCTGACATAAAAATCAAACCCGAATTCGCCGATGTCGGCGCCGGACATGGTCACGATCAACCGGTGGTTTAAATCCCGCACCACGCGGTCCTCAAAGTCCGCGGCACACTCCGGCAGTCGCTCGGACTGCTCCACGCCCACCGCGGGGTCTCTGTTGATAAAATATATACAAGCGGAAAGCGCTGCTAAGAGCAACACGATCCCGATCAACTTTTTCATGGTTTTATACCAAATACTGTCTGCGATTTCAGGATCCTTCGGGCTTGCGCCCTCAGGATGACGGGATTGCTACTGCCTCTTCGGCGGCTTCGGTCCCATAAACTGATAAAAATACGATTTGATCATTCCGTTGTAGATTTTGCGGTTCTTGTCCGCTTTGCGACCGATATGCTTCTCCGCATCCTCATACGATGTGATCAGATACATGGACCAGTCGGACAGCCTTGCAAAGCTCTCTCCGATGGTCTTGTAGAGGGCCGGAAGCTCCTTTTGCTCGGAGATCCGCTCCCCGTAGGGCGGATTGGTCACAATGAACCCGTAATGCTTCGGACTGCTCAGGTCCTTCACATCCCGCGCCTGAAAATGGATATGCCTGTCCACGCCTGCCGCGCGCGCATTTTCCATGGCGCATTTTATGATCTCGGGATCCGCGTCGTATCCCTGAATCGTCATTTCCACATCCTGCTTCACAAGGGACCTTGCCTCCTCGTAGGCCTCGTCCCAAAGCTTCTTCGGCGCGATCTTTCCCCAGTCACATGCGGTAAAGTCGCGGTTCATCCCGGGTGCGATATTCGCGCCCATCATGGCAGCCTCGATCGGAAATGTCCCGCTGCCGCAGAAAGGATCCACCAGCACGCGGTCCGCATGCCAGGGTGTGAGCATCAAAAGCGCGGAGGCAAGTGTCTCGGAAATGGGTGCCTTGCCGACCAGAGTTCGATATCCTCTCTTGTGCAGGGATGTCCCCGAAGTGTCTAACCCGATAGTCACCATGTCCTTGAAAATGAACACGCGGATCGGATACTCGTCTCCGCTCTCATCAAACACGGAAACGTGGTAGGTCTGCTTCATGCGCTCCACGATGGCCTTCTTCACGATGGATTGGATCGCCTGTCCGGAAAAGAGAGCGCTCTTGTTGGTGGTGGCCTTGGTCACCCAGAATTTCGCATCCCGCGGAAGGTACATCTCCCAGGGAATTGCCTTCACGCCCTCAAAGAGCGCGTCGAAGTCCGCAGCCGGAAAGCTGCCGCATTTTAAGAGAATGCGTTCCGCGGTGCGGATAAAAATATTTGCTCGACAAAGTGCAGACGCATCACCGGTAAAGGTGACGCGTCCGTCCTCCACGGCTGTGATCTCATAGCCGAGGTTCAAGATTTCTCTTTTCAGTATCGCCTCCAGCCCGAAGTGGCAAGGGGCGATATAACTACTTTGCAAGTCTCTCCTGCAGAGCCTTGGAAAGCTCCTCAAAGCCCGGCTTTCCGAGCAATGCGAACATATTCTTTTTATAGCTTTCCACACCCGGCTGGTTAAACGGATTCACGCCGAGTACATAGCCGCTCACGCCGCAGGCAAACTCGAAGATGTAGAAGAGCTCGCCGATGGTCGACTCGTCGATCTGCGGTACATCGATGCGGATCTGCGGAACACCGCCGTCCATATGTGCAAGGATGGTTCCGTTCATAGCACACTTGTTAACGAAATCCATCTCCTTGCCTGCAAGATAATTGAGTCCGTCAAGGTCTACCGGCTCCTCCTCGATGGTTACGGAAAGCTTCGGTCCCTCTACATTGATCACGGTCTCAAAGTGATTCTTGGTACCCTCCTGGATGAACTGGCCTAAGGAGTGCAGGTCGGTGGTAAAGTCTACCGCTGCCGGGAAGATACCCTTGCCGTCCTTGCCCTCGCTCTCGCCGTAGAGCTGCTTCCACCACTCGGAAACATAGTGAAGTGCCGGCTCGTAGTTTGCAAGGATCTCCATGCCGAGACCTTTCTCGTGAAGTACGTTTCTGACTGCCGCGTACTGCATTGCCGGGTTTGTGTCGAATCCGTTAGACTTGCAGTACTCTCTCGCGTTTGCGGCACCTGCCATCAGCTTGTCGATATCCGCGCCGGATACGGCGATGGGAAGAAGTCCCACTGCTGTAAGTACGGAGAAACGTCCGCCTACATCATCCGGAACCACGAAGGTCTCATAGCCTTCCTCGGTTGCAAGGGTCTTTAACGCGCCCTTCTTTGCGTCTGTGGTCGCATAAATTCTCTTGGCAGCTTCCTCCTTGCCATACTTTGCTTCCAGCTTCTTCTTGAAGATGCGGAATGCGATGGCCGGCTCGGTGGTAGTACCGGACTTGGAGATCACGTTGACCGAGAAATCCTTGTCTGCTACTGCATCCATCAGATGCGCCATGTAGGTGCTTGAGATATTGTTACCGCAGTAGTAGATCTCCGGTGTCTTTCTCACGCTCTTATCTACCGAATTGTAGAAGGAGTGGCGAAGTGCCTCGATTGCTGCGCGTGCACCTAAGTAGGAACCGCCGATACCGATGACGATCAGTACATCGGAATCTGCCTTGATCTTCTCTGCTGCCTTCTTGATACGGTCAAACTCTTCCTTGTCATAGTCCACCGGAAGGTCGATCCAACCGAGGAAATCGTTGCCCTCGCCGGTCTTCTCGAGCAGGGTCTTCTTTGCGGTCTCCACGCGGGAAGCCATTGCGGAAACCTCTGCCGGTGAAGCCATAAATTCAGAGTTCTTAAAGTCGAATTTAATTGTCTGTGCCATGATTTTTATCTCCTTATAATAATAAAGTAAAAAAGCTGTGTCATATTGTAGCAAATTCAACCCTTGAAAACAAGAGAAAATACAAATTTATGCCTCACTTCTCCGCGGGTGCTCGATCAGGTACTGCTTGTGTTTTTTCATTTCGGGGAAGAATTCATCGACCTTTTCTTCAAAATCCTTTGTTGATGCGACCTGCCCGGCACTGATCGCATTAAAATATACACCGTCCAAAAACCCGCCGAAATCGTGGTAAAAGAATACCAGTTCCTTCAGTCTCTGATCCTGATAGCTGTCCGCCTTTAACACGGTACGGTCAAAACTGACCAGGTTGTCATCCACCTGCAGATTTGCAAAATCTTCGGATAACTCTTCGCGATGGAGCATGACCCATCCGACATCCGGATACGTATATCCATACTTTTGTTCAAGATACTCATAATGCTTCATGATCCGGTCAAAGTATTTCCGCATGCCTCGCTCGTTGATCTCTCTTGCCTCCGTGATCTTTTCCTTCGGCGTGTGTTCATCATAGAACGCGCCTTCCGAGAGATCCTTCAGCATATCCATATACTCGTCTTCAGGCATATCCTGAATTCCCCGGAGAAACTCCGACGAATGAAAAGATCTGAACATGGCTTCGCCGATCAATGCTTTCTTCTCGCCCGTGTACCGAAAATCATTGTCGCACAATCTTCTCCTGATCCTCAGTGCCAGCAACAGCTCATCATTGCCTCCCGCCTCCGACAGTTCTCTGTACAACGCTGTTTCTGCCTGAACCGGTGACATTTCGTGCTCTGTTGCGTATTGGTTGACCCTATATGCCGCCTTATCAACGCGTTCGGTCGCAGAATGAATATACGGCTTTAGAGGGGATAAGATGCGCCGCGCTTCCGTGATTTGATAAATCATAGCTTCATCAACGACCGCAGAATCCTTTACCAATAATTCATTTGCGGTTTTTTCCATATACTTGCCCTTCGCAAGCAGGTCACGGGCAAAGGCTTCGACGCGTTCCGCTCCGCTTCCGGTCCCGTAGGCGCCGCCGGCAATCTCCTTCCGTTCGGTCTCCGTCAGAAGCTGCAGCGGATTGGAAACCTTTGAAAGATCCGCGGAGAGGAGTGCTGCCGCCCGACTCTGCTGCAACATGGCATCTGCCATCCTGCACCTTGCATTGATCGCAGCCAGATCACCTTTATATTTTTTTTCGTTTATATCTTCATCCTGCCCTTTTAACGTTTTGACTTCCGTCGGTTTTTCCAGCACTACATCTCTTTGAGAAAAACCTGCTTTATCCGTCGGGATCAGCGCAAGCCTTGTCAGAAGCATACCGGTGAAGGAATCCTCCATCAGCTTTTGCTGCATTGGGATCAGTTCCTCCCGCGTTCTCTCTCTTTCGGGCGGATAAAGCCCTTCCCTGACGGAGGCAACACGCGGCTTGACATAGTTTTGCGCAACATCCGTGACCAGCGCATAGAGGGTATCATCGTCCATACCCGCAACCCTGTCGGAATCGATCAGATGCTTGATCTTCAGATCTCCCAATACCGGAAGAAGCGCATCCTTGTGCAAAAGCAGCATCAGATCAAGAAGAGCCTCGTCGTCCTCTGCGGCCCCGGTATTGAGGAGAAGTCGGAACGGTTCGTTCCCGATCGTCTCCAATATAAGTTTTCTCTCCTCGGGATCTACAAATCTGCCCTTCACAACCGCCGTGAGCCTTGCATCCCGGTCTGCGATCGTGCGCGTCAGGAGCCCCGCGGATTGATCCGTGAGAGTCTCCCATGCAAGCTCCTCGCGATCACCGTATTCCGACAGAAGAAACCGTGTCTTATCCGTGAGTTTTCCGGTCCCGTAGATCATATGATCAAGCGCTTCTTTTACATCTCTCAAATGTTCCTGATAGAAAACGATTTGATCAAGTGTTTCCTTTTGTCTTTTCTTCACGGTATCCAGATAACGATCAAAGGTCTCCGGGAGTTCCTCTCCTCTTCTTTCTACTTTATGCTTTTCTTCATAATAGCTTTCCGATGCGAGACTCAGCATCTTCTGCATAAACATGAACTCAGACTCTGTCTGGGAAAACCGAATAAATTCATCCAGCGCTTTGGAGACTGCCGTTCTGTTACCGCTCACTCTCTCCGCATATTTGGGGTCATCCAGATCGGTCAGATACCGATTGACCTCAACATAGGTGCTCATGCTATGAAAATGAGCCGTGATATTCGGAAAAGTCTTTTGCATATCGCCGTAGAATTCGTCCATATTTCCGCGACTCAATCTCGCGTTGTTTTCGATAAAATCATCAATCGTTTTATCGATCGTCGCCTCCTCCGCAGTCTTGTTTTGTGTCACAAGATCACACGCTTCAAGGATTGCGGAATCCAGGTCCTCCTGTAATGTTTTCCCCGTCTGCGGATCCACCACCGAATTCACATCTTTATCCATCAGTTGCAGGACCCCACCGGATACATATCCGAGATTCTGCGTGGCAAGGGCCTTTTGGTAACACGCCTCCATCTTAGGAAGCGCTTCGGCAAAAAAGTCCATCCGTTTTTGCTCTTCCCGTGACAGGTAACCGTAAACACCTGCAGCTCCATCCTGTCCGTAGAATCCCACGATGTTGCGCAGAGATTCCATTTCCTCGGACACTTCCTCGTAGTGCTCTGCAAAGTAATCTACGTTGAACATATTCGGATTGAGGTCTTTTATCATGATTTCAGCCCTTTGCGGCTGTTTCGGTCCGGAGTCAAAGTCGCCCGATTCACGTCTTTTTTTGAAAAGCTTTTCATTCTTCTCAAGTATCAGGCCTGTATACTTTTGAGGATGCTGCATATTCCGGGTGATATCCTTTGAGGCATTTTGCAGCTCTTCTTCTTTTTTCCTACGATCCTTCCACCCAAGCTCCGGTTGCTGAAGCGGGTCTAATTTATGTCGAAGCCTCTCCTGACGAACCGGAACCGTCGGAACATTCTGATCCCTGTAACGTCTCGAAAACTTTTGAAAAAAGGATTGAATACTTGCTTTCTCGCTCTGATCCTCTACCTGTAACCTGTCATAACCGAACCTTTGCGTTTCCCGATAATCATGCTCCTGTAAAAATGCTGTTAGATTCGCGTGCTGCTGTACCTGAACAGCCGCTTCCATACTGTCCGACATCCTTTGTACCTCCCCTCAGTCGCTATCGGATCCGATCCGAAGCCTCCTCCTTTATCAGCCTCCGCATGGCCTCCACCGCCACACGGATCGCCGCATCCATATCATGTACCTGCGGATTGTCGAGTCCTGCCTTTGCCCGCTCCTGATTTGCCATGGTGAGCAGCACGGTGCCCACCTTCACATGCAGCGCAGCGGCCACGGTCATCAGGGCTGCGCTCTCCATCTCGGAGCCTAATGCCCCGCAGGCAACCCATGCCTTCCATTTGTTTTCAAGCTCATAGGATACCGGTTTTTTCTCCGGCTCATGCTGTCCGTAGAAGGAATCCTTGCACTGCACCACACCGATGTGATGCGATGCTCCGAGGTTCCTTGCCGATTGTACTAATGCGTTAGTCACCGAAAAGTCCGCGACCGCGGGAAACTCGATGGGCGCATACTCCTTCGATGTACCCTCCATGCGGATGGCGCCTGTCGCTACGATCAGGTCCCCGCTTTTTACATCCAGCTGCATCCCGCCGCAGGTCCCCACACGGATGAAGGTGTGCGCCCCGCAGTGTACGAGCTCCTCCAGAGCGATGGAAGCGGAGGGGCCGCCGATCCCGGTGGATGTGACACTCACCGGAACGCCCTCCAGGGTTCCCGTGTAGGTCATAAACTCCCGCACATCCGCCACCTGCTTTGCGTTATCCAAATAGGCCGCGATACTCGCGCACCGCTTCGGGTCTCCCGGCAGGATCACGTATTTCCCGATCTCGTCCGGACGCACGCCGATGTGGTATTGTCTTCCGCTGCCCTCTGCGTAATCGATCATAGTTTACCTCCTTCGTATTTCAGGATCCTTCCTGTTGCTTCGCAAGCCCTCGCCGGGCCGGCACCACACCACTTCGTGGTGCGGTCTGCGTCGGGCTTCGCCCTCAGGATGACAGTCTGTCCGACAGCTCCGCAAACTGCGCGAGCGTCAGCGTCTCCCCCCGCACCGTTTCGGAAAGTCCCATATTCTTTAAGGCCTCCTGTACCTCCTCCTTGGTATAGGAGAGCTCCTGAAAATTCGTAATGCCGTTGACAAGCGTCTTCCGTCTCTGATTAAAGGATGCGCGGATCAGCTTGAACATATGCGCCTCATCCCGCACCTTTACGGGTACTTCCCCGTGCGTGGTAAGCCGGATCACCGCAGAGCCGACATTCGGACGCGGCATAAAGCAGTTGGGCGGCACATTGGCCGCGATGTAGGCCTCCGCGTAATACTGCACCGCGAGTGAAAGCGCTCCGTAGTCCTTGGACCCCGGTCCCGCCTGCATGCGCTGCGCATCCTCCTTTTGCACCATCACCGTGATGGACTTGGCGGGAATATGGTTTTCCAAAAGTCCCATGATGATGGGTGTCGTGATGTAGTACGGAAGGTTGGCCACCACCTTCAGGCTTCCGCCGGCTTCCTTTGCAAGCGCGCCGATATCCACCTTCAAGATGTCATCATTGATCACCGTCACGTTGTCGTAGTCGGCCAGCGTCTCATTCAGAATAGGGAGCAGGTTTTTGTCGATCTCCACCGCATAAACCTTCCCGGCCGCCTCAGCGAGATACTGTGTCAATGTACCGATGCCCGGTCCCACCTCAAGCACCGTATCCTCCTTCCCGATATCGGCGGCGCGGAGGATCTTTTCGATCACATGATCATCGATCAGAAAGTTCTGGCCGAAGCGCTTTTGAAACGCAAAATTATATTTTTGAATGGTCGCAATTGTGACCTTTGGATT
>CACZPL010000110.1 GCA_902783015.1 uncultured Lachnospiraceae bacterium | reverse complement strand
CTTCTTCTTTGACGACTTCTTCGCAGGCTCGATCTTCTTCTCGAGTCCGAGCTTCTGATAGAGCTCGTGCTGCAGCTCGATATGAGCATCGCCGATCTTGTCGGCCTCATCGTAGGAGATATTCCGGATTTCCTGCTCGGAGAGCTTCCCGTCGACCTTATCCTTGATCTGATCCTCCACGACCTCGCCGTTCATGGCCACGCCGTAGGACTTTAAGGTCAGATTGATGAGGCGTACATAGTCATGTATAAACGGTACCGGATTGTCGGTCTTGCTGTCCATATCCATCAGCAGATGCTTGACGAATTTGCGTGCTGCCGTCATTTCCGCCACCTGCTGCTCACCGGCGGCCTTCATCTCCAATGACTTGGGATCTTTTGCGTCCTTATACTGTTTTTTGATACGGTTGTTCAGCTCGTTTGTTTTCGACTTGAACTTTTCCATGACATTGTACTTGTTCTTCTTGTCATCGAAGTACTTTCTGTCCACCTCGAGGAGGCCCAGATACAGATCCAGCTTCTTCAAGTCGCGCAGCCTGTCCACCATCTCATTTTGCTTGAATCTTCTCACGATATCCTCAGCGGTAAAGATGTTGGCTCCCGTTCCTTCCTTCGCATTCTTCAGGAACACTTTAAATTCATCGTAGATCGGCTTGATCTCCTTGTATACGGCTACATGGAACTCGATGTATTTTCCGATATTCTCGGTCGTGGTACCGGAAACACTCTCCTTCTCCAGCATGACCAGATTGCCGTCCTTGTCGTGGGTCTCATTGTAGCGGTCGTAAACTTCTTTATTCTGCCTCTGGTGTTCCAAAATTTTCGTTTCAACATGTGCAAGCGCTGCCCTGTTTTGATTCAGGGCAGACTCGGCCAATGCGATCTGCTCACAGATCCTTTCCGCATCTGCCGTCCGCTTCTCGATCTCCGCCAGTTTCTCCTGCTCATGAAGCGGCAGGATCTGCTCCTTCAGCATATCGATATTTTCCATATACTTGCTTCTCTTCTTTACAAGCTTCGTCAGCGCCTCATTCTGCAGCAGAAGGTTTACATCGCTCAGCTGGCCGGCAAACTCCTTCTTTTGTACCATCTTGAATGCAGACTGCTGGTTGGAGATGATGATGGCATTCAGTGTCTTGTTTACTTCGTCGGCCTCGGTCACCTTCTCGGCAAGGATGTTTCTGTCATACTCTGCGCGCACACGCATCTGAAGACGCTTGAACTGATCCTGGCGCGACCGGAGCTCCTTCTCGACCTTCTCCCTGTTTTGATCCTTTTCTTCACTCTTCATGTCTTCTACGGAAATGCCGAGATCAAAATGGCCTTCCTTATCGACAAAGTGACTCTTTGCATAGGCCTCGATCATATCGAAGTACATGGTGTACACACTTCTGGTCTTCGGTCCGAAGGCATTGTGGATGCTGGTGACCGTCTTTTCGTCGACCTGATTTCTCGAAAGGATCACCGGGTCGTTTAAAATATCCTTCTCGTGCTCATATATCTCTTTCATGGCAGCAAATTTTCTGGTCTGCTCATAGAGATATGAAAAATTCTGTCGAATGTATTTCTCGTCCGTCATTTCCGGTTTGATCTTGAAGCTGACGGCATCCTTTAACAGCCCAACCACCTGGTTGTGCCACATTTTCTTGTAGAAGCATTCCTTTTCCGGCTTTTCCTTCTCTTCGTTCTTCATCAGCACGTTGCGCGAGAGGAAGGTACTTGCAAGACTCTCGTTTTCCTGACGGTTGAGCTCCGACTGTGCGTTTGCCACCTGGCCGACGCCGTTTGTCTCCACCTTCTTGAAGAGGTGACGGAACACGTTCTTTGAGTATCCCGTGCGCTTCAATTCTTCATCCAGGCGCATGCGCGTATTCATGGACACACCCTGAAGCGTCAGGGTCTCCGTGTTGCTGATGGTAGCCGAGATCGCCGCTGCCTCATCGGTGTCCACAAAGGCGGAGCCGCTCTTGCGCGTAAGCTCCTTAAAGGTTTTGTCGAGAGCCTTTCCGGTATCAAACCTTGCACGCTCCTCGTAGAATTCCTCGAAGCTGTAGGGCCACCTTGCAAGCGCCTGTCTTGCGGCAGCCTTCATCCACTTGTAATCCTCCTTGTTGGCATCCTTTTTATTATAGTATCCGTCCTTGCTGATCCTGGTAAAGATCTGCTTCCATTTTTTCTCGTTGGCAAGCGTAAGCTTCTCGCCTGCGGTATGTACATGCTTGAAGAGCTTCAGGGTATAGTTCTCACCGAGCAGATCGTCGACATTCTTCATATTCTTGTCAAACTGCCGCAACTCCTTATCCATCTTGGTGTAGTGGAAGAGACGGTCCTCATCAAAGTCTTTTTTCTGTTCCTCCGTCAGACCTTCCTCGCCCTTATAGACTCTCGTAATGTCAAAGGACAGCACCCCGCTCATTCCCTTGTACTGGAGATAGGAGTTAAATGCCGTGTATAGCGGCTTTAAGAGCTTATATTTTGCCTCAACCTCCTCGAGGAGCTCCTTGTTTTCCTTGCGGTGGAAGTATTCCTTCAGCTTCATCAGGATCGGTGCGGATCCCCACTGGGGATCTGCCAGGAAGACGGCATCAATGTTACCGATGACGTTGCAGTATTTCAGCAGTGTCAGCACGTCATTGTCATCCGGCACAAAATCGTCGTTCTCGTTTGCGATGATCTTCTTTGCCGTGTCAAGCAGCGCCGGACTCAGAGGGATCTCACGAAGTGCTAATACCAGATCATTCGCTTCCTTCTGAATATTCTTTTCCTCGTTTACGTAATTCTTATTCTTTTTCTCCTTCTCGGCAACCCGCGCAGTGATATCGAGGGTCAAGGATTTCGCCTTTCCCGTCGTGGAGAGCTTTCTCAGGCTCACAAAGGTTGCGTCCGCCTCGTAGAAGACCTCTTTTTTCGCTGTCTGGATCTCAAACTCCAGCATGCGTTTATTCATCTCGTGATGGTAGGTCTCTTCCGTCACTTCCTGGAATTTGCTCTGGGATTCGCGCATGAGGATCTCGGTATTTACCGCATCGATCACCGCTCTGCAGTTGTCGAGCTTTTCCTTGCGCATCTTATAGATCGGGGACTGCACTTCCTCGGGATCGATGACCACGAACTGGTCCGTGTTCTTCCTCTGCTCCACGATCTGCGCCGGATCGACCCATACCTCCCGGGCGCTGGCATCAAGGCTGACCGCCTTCTCCTCCAGCTTTTTCTTCAGTTCTTTTAAGTACTGGATACTCTTGCCCTCGAGCTCGTTTGTATCAAGGTACGCATAATTTGCGTCCCTCTGTCTGCGAAACGCTCCCGCATAGTGGTTGTTCCATTTCTCAAGCAGACGAATCTTGACCTCCACGTCCGCCATGAAATGTTCAAAGGTCGGATTTGTGATCAGTTTTTTCTTCTTGAAATCCTGATAGATCATCACCATCTCCACGCGGTTCGTATAAAACCCCGGAGCAAAGGGACCCTTTCGGGACACAACACAGCTGAGCATCGCCAGGTTGTCCATGGTCTTGTTCCGTGCTTCCCTGGTGCCGACCGGAAGGTCGCCCTTGTTGTTAAACTTCAGGAAATCCACCGGTTTCATATTGATCAGCTGCAGGAAGTACGTATTTTCATTGATCTGTTTCCCACGCTGTTCATTGTAAGCAGCGTCCGCATCCTTCGCCACTCTGGCACGGTTTCTCACCTGACGGATACGCTCCGCTCTCTTGCGCGGCGAGCGGTCTCTTTGCCGGCGCTCCTGCGGAACCGCCTGATCTCCCGCCTTCTGAAGCAGCTCATCCTCTGTCTGATCCATGGCCTCGGTCAATATGTCGTCGAACTGCTCGATCTTGTTCATATTGAACATGTAGCTTAAGTTTTCCTTCTTTAAGAAGTTGCGGATGAGTGTATAATCTTCATCGGTATAGTTTCGTCTTGCCGGGTCGGTCAGGAAGAACCGGAGCGTCTTTCTGCAGGTCTTGATCTGTGTGTTCGTGTATTCCAGCTTCTTTGAGATCTCGTCATACTCCGACTCGGCGCGCTTCATGCGCTCATTTACCATATAATCATCCATAAAGGCCGCATACGGATTCTTGCTGTCGTTTTTTAAGATACGACTGTTTTCGGCTTTGATCCTCGCAAGCTCTCTCTTCCATTCGTTCTTTGTGACCTTCGGTTTGTTTCTGTCCTTCAATCCGGCTTCGATCTCGCGGATTCTCCTGATTTTCAGTTTGTCATCGATGGTTTTTTTGCGTGCGGCAAGCTCGGCCTGCAGACGAAGCACGGTGTACATCTTGCCGTAGATCTGATCGATCTCGGGGCCGTAGTACAGATACATGACCGAGCCTTCCTCCGAATGGAGCTTTTCGTGCACGGATTTCAGATCGACATACACGCCCTCGGAGCCCGCGATCAGCTTGCCGGGTTCCTCCGTTGCGTACGGGATATACGGTACCTTTTTCTTTGCATCAAGCTCAAGCGCATTCTGCTGCTCCATATATGCTTTGGACTGCAGATTGATCTGGTCCATGGATGGCTTGATCACCTTGCTGATATCCATGCTTAAGGGGCGGGTCTGCTCGTAGCGCACCCGGTTGAGCTTGTTGAACAGGATCTGTCTGGTGGAGCCGTTGTTCATCAGGCTCCTCTCCTGCTGCAGCTTCTGCGCATAAAAATCCTTATCCTCCTGTGTGAGCACCGGTGCGTTCGGATTCACGTGATTTAAATCGACCACGCCGAAATCATTGCCGAAGGCAAAGAATCGGTTGTCTTCCTCGTTTCTGTCGAGAAGGTCGTTGTTGACCTCGTTTAAGTCTACGCCCACGCGGTCCATCATGTCCTCGTCCTGGTTTAAGTCGACCATGACGTGCTTTTCTTCCTTCCGGAAGCCGAGCTTTCTGCCTGGGAAATCCGCATTCTGCATGATGCAGTTTGCGCGCAGATGTGCCTCGATAAAATTGGAAACGGGATTTACCATATCCAGGATATGGGTCTTAACAAGGGTCGCAAAGATCGGATCCTTGGCATCCTTAAGCTGAAGACGTTCGCCTTTCTTTACCTTGATATCCTTGCCGAAGAAGAACCACTTGTTATCATGGAAGATGGACTTAAAGGCGTTCAGACGGGCATAGTATTCCTGCAGCTCCGCGATGTGATCCGCCACAAAACGGTCCGTCATCTTTCTCGGATCGAATTTGTCGCCGTACTCGATCATTTCCTTTGTCAGTCTTTTGAGCACCTCTGCCTTTCTGGCACGGTTTCTCTGCAGGGTCTGATTGTCTCTTACCTTGTCCTTGTCCGTCTCCAGCATCATGCCCTCAAGGAAAGCCTTGTTGTAGGCATCGGGCTTCAATTCCCCGTCCTTGAACTTTATGCGGTTTCCGTCCATGGTATAATATCTGGTGCCGAACCACCACTTTGTCTTATAATTCTTTACAAAGGGCGCCAGATTAAAACGAAACTCGTTGTACGCCAGTTTTTCGGCATTCTGCTTATCTTGCGCCGACATATTTTGGGGAAGGGTTGCCTTTTTCTTGTTCCAGAGCTTTGCAAAGACGGAGCCGCGTCCCTTTTTAAGCGTTTCGCTCACGGAGTCCACATATTTGGTGAGGCTGTTCATCTCCTGCGCCGTTGTCTTCGTCACATGCTCATTCTGCTCACGGCAGACCTCATACATTGCCTGCTGACGGCTGACATCCTTGCCGTGAAACTCCTCCACGACCTTGTTGGCAAAGTTTTTGAAATAGCCGAAGACTCCGGCCTTTTTCTCTCTGTCTGCTTCCGTCGGCTCTGCCTTTCCGTACTTTTTGATATTTTCGTATACATTGCGGTTGGTGTCATAGACGTTTTCCTTGACATTCTTCATGACATAATCATGCGCATAGTCAAGTTCACCGGTCTGATTCTGCTTTTCGAGATCGCCGGAATAGATCTTCTGGTTTACGAAATCCCGCATATCCTTTGTGTTCTGTTCGATTGTATTCCCGATATTCTTGTAGCGGTCTCCGAACTGCTGGTCATTTTCCGCTGCAGGGTTGACCATCTGCCTCTTTTTTTCGTTCATCTTCTGCTCAAATAAATT
>CACZPL010000109.1 GCA_902783015.1 uncultured Lachnospiraceae bacterium | reverse complement strand
GTTCATCATGGAGAACATACCCTTCTTCATCTCGCCGCCGTACCAGGTATTCAGGATAACCTGCTCACGGCTTGTGGTGTTGAATGCAACACAGGTCTCGGAATTGAGACCGAGCTCCTTGAAGTTTTCAACCTTTGCCTTGGATGCGGTGTATACCATGAAGTTCGGCTCGAAGGTCTCAAGCTCTTCAGCCGTCGGCTTGATGAACATGTTGGTCACGAAGTGTGCCTGCCATGCAACTTCCATGATGAAACGAACTGCCATACGGCTGTCCTTGTTTGCGCCGCAGAATGCATCTACTACGAAGAGTCTCTTGCCGCAGAGCTGCTTGATTGCAAGGTCCTTTACGGTTGCCCATGTCTCTTCGCTCATCTCATGGTTGTCGTTCGGATATTCCGGTGTGTTCCACCATACAGTGTCCTTGGAGTTCTCATCCATTACAATGTACTTATCCTTGGGAGAACGACCGGTATAAATCCCTGTCATAACGTTCACAGCGTCGAGCTCTGTGAGCTGTCCCTTGTCAAAGCCTGTGAGGCCTTCCTTCATCTCTTCCTCGTATAAGAACTCGTAGGAAGGGTTGTGAATGATTTCTGTTGCGCCGGTAATGCCGTACTTGCTCAAATCGATTGCCATGTTACTTTTACCTCTTTTCTAAATATTTTGTATCTATCTGGACACCAACAACGGGGAATGCAAAGCATTCCGGGTTTGGGGTGCGAGTAGCGACTCACTTTCGCCTAGTCACCGACATTAAGGATTTTACCAAAGACCCATGGCTTTTGCAAGATGTTTTGTAAAACTAACCCCACTTTTCTTGAAGGGTATCCCATCATCTTGATAAAAATAGAAATATCGTATATAATAGGGATGTTTTGAAACAAACCAAGAAAGGAATTACAGATCATGATAAACTTTAAAGTCGGAATCCTCGGTGCCGGTCACATTGCCGGTGTCGTGGCAGATACATTAGTCAAGCTCGACTCCTTCGAGCCCTACGCAGTCGCATCGAGAGATGCGGAAAAAGCACGCGAATTCGGCGAGAAATACGGCTGCACCAAGTGCTACGGTTCCTACGAGGAACTGGCAAACGATCCGGATGTCGAGCTCATCTACATCGCAACCCCGCATTCCCATCACGCGGAGCAGGCGTTGATGTGCATGAAGGCCGGCAAGCCCGTGCTTGTGGAAAAGGCTTTTTCCTACAATGCAGAGAGCGCCCATGAAGTGCTGCAATACTCGGAGGACAACAAGATCTTCTGTCAGGAGGCCATGTGGATCCGCTTCCTGCCCATGTACAAAAAGCTCCGCCAGATCATCAACGACGGCGTGATCGGACAGATCGTGCATATGGACCTGACCCTGGGCTATGACTTAAGGGGCAAGGACCGTATCGCAAACCCGGCATTGGGCGGCGGTGTGCTCTTGGATTTGGGTGTATATCCTTTAAACATCATCACCATGATGACGGATGCCGCGCCGGATCAGACCGGTTCCTCCTGCGCCAAGCTCTCCACGGGCATGGATGTGCAGGATGTAATGCAGATCCATCTCACCAACGGTTCCACGGCATCCATCTATGTGACGGCTGTGTACAAGCCGGAAAACCGCGGTATCATCTTCGGTACCAAGGGTTATATTGAGGTCGATAATATCAACAATCCGGAGAAGTTCTCCATCTACGGTGCCGACCGCCATCTGCTCGGTGAGGCAGTACCGCCGGAAAACCAGATCTCCGGCTATGAATACGAATTCCTGGCTGCAAGAAACGCCATCATCACCGGCAATATCCAGTGCGCCGAGATCGTACACGGCGAGACTTATCGGATCATGAAAACAATGGACAAGATCAGAGAGACCTGGGGAGTAAAGTTCCCCATGGAATAAAAAAAGCCCATCCGGGCTTTTTTTATTGCGTCAGTGTTCGCATGATATCCAGCGCATTCGCAAGCTCTGCTACCGGCAGCTGGCCGGGGGCGGAGCTTTTTTCAAGGCTCGCAAAGGTGATGGCACTGCCGGTCACCCCTCCGGTGATACGGGAAACCGCACCGATCTCCCCCATGGACATGGTGACTACCGGAATAGTCATCCCATCCTCCGTCAGTCTCGTGGTAAGCTCCATCAGACGTGTCACATCACTCTTGGAATTCGGCATCACCGCAAGCTTTGCGATATCCGCGCCGAGAGACTCCATCTCCCGAAGCCGACCTTCCATCTCTGAGTTATCCGGTGTCTTTTCAAAATCGTGATTTGACATGATCACCTTTACACCGTGCTCGTGAGCGAGCGCGATCAGAGAACGGATCTCCTCCCGGTCCTCCGAGAAAAGCTCCAAATCCACCAGATCTGCCAATTCCCGCTCAATCACATGGCGGTTGATATCATAGTAGGCGCTGTCACTGTCCTCTCCCCAACATCCGCCCTCACGGGCACTTCGGATGGTAAAGAGAAGCACACGATCTCCGATGGCTTCCCGCACCT
Source organism: uncultured Lachnospiraceae bacterium (assembly GCA_902783015.1). GTDB lineage: Bacteria > Bacillota > Clostridia > Lachnospirales > Lachnospiraceae > Coprococcus_C. The sequence goes on along the minus strand of CACZPL010000109.1, from coordinate 15,339 downwards.
TCCCGAGCACCGCATCCAAAGCTTCATAATTGTCTAATGCGTGAAAATGATCCGCGCGGAACTCTGCGAGGCTGATCTTTTCCGCATCCGCTGCGCTTAAAAAGGAGCCCGGGGCAAATGCCCCAAGCTCCCTTACAATCTCCTCTTCCGTGCTTCCCACAAGGGGTACACAGATCTTCGGCTGTCCGTCACCGATCACAATATTTCTGATCGTTACCGTTTTTTTCATCTTAATCCTCTGTTGTTGTATCAAAATCCAGCTCGCCGTCCTCTTCCTCATCGATTATGATCGGCTCATCGGAAGGTGTCGAGAAGCTTCCCGACCCAAGTGCATCAAGCGCGCCGTTCATGAAGATATCCTTCAGCTCCGGGAAATCCTTGAGCAGATTCATCACCCATGTTTCCACGTTATTGTCGGCAAAAGCCTCCTGAAGTTCATCCGCAGTCATCTCGGTGAGACTGTATTCCTTCTTGCCTGTATCAAGTGCCTTGGTCTCACGCTTGGAGGTATCCATGGAAAAGCTGCCGCTCATGGAGAACAGATCCTCATCGTCAAAGGTCATCTTCAGGTTCTTGAAGTTATAGGTAAATGCGGTTCCCTTGTTGACATCGGTCAGTTCACCGTCCCAGGACAGTATTGCATCCTTGCCTGCCATATCAAGCTTCACTTCAGCGTGCTCGCTCTGACCGTTTCTCTTGATTGAGATATCAAGGGTGATATCCTCACCCGCGCCATAGATCTTGGCATTGCCGATCAGATCGTTTCCGGAATTGTCGATATCATATTTCAGACCGATATTCTTTCCTGCTGCGGAAATCTCGATCAGGCCGGTTGCATGGCCGTCATAGCTGTCAACATAAACGGTGTATCCCATCTTTACGCCGTACAAGGACATCTCACCCGTGCAGTCAAACTTCACGATCTTGTCGTCCTTTACGTACATGTAGAATACAAAGTCATCGCTGATCAGACCTCTCACGATGCCGCTGATCTGATTTCTGTACTGATCAAGCGATTCCGAAGTGAGACCCGATCTTTCCAAATACTCTGCCAAAGCCGGGTTGTTGACCAGGCTGTCAAGGCTCTTATTCACGGTATCCACAAGGATGGTCTCGAGATCTTCCTCCGCGATCGTAACCTCGTACTTCTTTGCCTTGATCTCGTTTCCGGCTACGGAAACCTTCTTGTTTCCCTCGTTCTTCACCTTGGCCTTCTGCCAAAGCTCGATATCGTCGAAGTCGATATCCTGTGTCGGGCTCTTTTCCGCAAAGTAATCGATATTGATCTGCGGGATCATTCCCGCGTATGCGGACATATCCTCCGTGTTCAGAGGGGATTTTAAGATCGCATTGATAATATCCTTGTTCGGGATGGAGAAGTAGCCGTTCAGCAGCTCCGGAACCGACACGTAGGTCTTATCCTCCGTCGCATAGAGTTCCGTAGATAAAAGGCTCTTTCCCTTATAGCTTGCCTTGCAATCACCGTAAACCTGCTTCTTTGCGTTATCCTTTGTCAAGGAAGTCTCAACACTGAAATCCGAGAGGGAATCCGCTCCCATCACTTCATCCAATTGGAAGGATGTACTTACGGTTCCGCCTTCCTTCAGGAACTTATCCCCTATGGAAGACAAGTCTACCTGCTCATCCAGATAGGACTTCATGCCCTCAAATTTTAAACTCTCCTCAAAGGCTGCTTCCAGCTTTTTCTTCGGATTCCCGAAGATGCGCGGCAAAAAGATGATGCCGCATACGATCAGTGCCACTGCTGCCAGGCAGGCTGCGGTGATCCCGATGATCTTTCCTGTCTTTTTCTTTTTCGGCGGTGTGACCGGTCCGCGTCCGCCGACCTCGCCGGGCCCCATATAGGGGATCTGTCCGCCCTGAGGCTGTCCCTGTGCATTATACGGATTGGTTGCTGCGTTGTAGGCACCGTAGGGATTCTGCGGTTGCTGCCCGCCGTAGGGGTTTTGCGGTTGTGCGCCATAGGGCTGCTGCGGCTGTGTACCGTAGGGATTTGCCTGCTGTGCCGCCGGATCTCCTGCCACCATGGAATTCACGGGTGCTGCTGCCGGAGCCTCCGGCTGTGCGAGTTTGAATCCGCCCGCATCCGTTGTCGGCGCATCTCCGCCCGCAAGACTGAACCCGCCCGCATCCGTTGCCGGCGCATCTCCGTCTGCAAGACTGAATCCGCCTGCGTCTGTCGCCGGTGCGTCTCCGCCCGCGATACTGAATCCGCCTGCATCCGTTGCCGGTGCGTCTCCGCCCGCGATACTGAAACCGCCGGTGCTCTCCTGTGCGGGAGCTTCCGGTGTTACGGGCGTATCCGTGTTCATGCCCTGATTCATGTTCTCATCCATATTAATACTCCTTCGCTTCCTCTTCGCCGTTCATCACGCGGAGTGCGCCCTGGCAAAGTGCCAAAAGCTCATCCTCGCCGGCGTAGATCGTCACGCCTGCGATAAAGCCGATTCTCTTCTTCAGCTCCTCTGTTGCGTACTTGGAGTACGCGATACCGCCGGTCAGAATGATCTGATCCACCTTACCGGAGAGAACCGCTGCCTGCGCGCCGACATCCTTTGCTACCTGGTATAAGAAAGCGTCATATACCAGCTTTGCGTTTGCATCATTTTTATTGAAAGCAAGATCCTCAACGTCTCTTGCGTCGTTGGTTCCGAGATATGCATTGAAGCCGCCCTTACCCACAAGCTGCTTTACCATCTCCGCCTCCGTGTATTTTCCGGAGTAGCAGAGCTTCACGAGCTCGCCGTTCGGTACGCCGCCCACGCGCTCCGGGGAGAATGCACCGTCGCCGTTTAATGCGTTAAACACATCTACGATCTTTCCGCCCGTGTGTGCACCGACGGAAACGCCGCCACCCATGTGTACCACGATCAGATTCAGATCCTCATATTTCTTGCCGACTTCCTTTGCGTAACGCTTTGCAACCGCCTTCTGGTTCAGGGCATGGAAGATACTGGTACGCGGGAGCTCCGGATGACCGGATAATCTTGCGATATCCGCAAGCTCGTCTACTACCACCGGATCCACAATGTAGGAGGGAACGCCGATCTCGTCTGCGATCTCCTTTGCCAAAAGTCCGCCGAGGTTGGATGCGTGCTCGCCGCGCTTGCACTCCTCAAGGTCCTTGATCAGGGCATCCGTAACCGGATAGGTACCGCCCGGGATGGGCTTTAACAGTCCGCCGCGGCCGACAACCACGTTCAGACTCTTGATGTCGAAGTTCTTGGATGTGAGAAGATCCGTGATGACCTTCTTGCGGAAGTCCTTCTGTGCTACAACGGTTTCGAAGGGAGCCAGCTCCTCGGTGGAGTGGCGAAGGGTCTCCTCAAACAGCAGCGTCTCGTCCTCGAATACGCCGATCTTCGTCGAGGTGGAACCCGGGTTGATAATTAAAGATTTGATTCCCATTTTTGTGTTGCCTCCTGTGATATTACTGGCGCGGCTCCCGGCAGGTATTTTTCGACCCGCTCTGAGTGGCTGATTTGCCCTGTTTACACGGGTCGCTCTCGAAAAACACCATGCCTCGCGCCGCGAATTTATGTTGGTGCATAAAAGTCTTTCGTTAGATTACAGCTTTTCAGCTACGATAGCGGCAACGGCGATAGAATTTACCTTCGTCTCGAGATCGTCGGAACGAGAGGTCAGGATAACGGGTGCCTTGGTGCCGGTGAGCACGTTGCCGTTCTTTACCTTTGCGGTGTGAACAAGGGTCTTGTATACCAGATTGCCGGCGTGGATATCCGGGAAGAGCAGGATGTCTGCGTCGCCCACGATCTTACGGCCGGTAGCGCCCTTGTGGCGAGCTGCCTCCGGATCGATAGCAAGGTCCATGGAGAGCGGACCGTCTACGATACAGCCTGTGATCTTGCCCTCTTCGTTCATCTTGGTCAATTCCTCAGCCTCTACGGTTGCGGGCATCTTCGGGTTAACGACCTCAACAGCCGCAAGGGGTGCAACCTTCGGGCACTCGATGCCGCAGGCATGTGCAACCTCCACGGTATTGTTGATGATACCCACCTTATCCTCTAAGGTCGGATACGGGATGAACGCTACGTCGGTCAGGAAGAACATCTTCTCGTAACCCTCGATCTCGAACAGGCACACATGGGAAAGTGTCTTGTCGGTTCTGAGGCCGACTTCCTTGTCAAGCACGCTCTTTAAGAATCCCTTGGTGTCGATCAGACCCTTCATGTACATTTCTGCCTTGCCGTCATGCACCAGCTTCACTGCGGTTCTTGCAGCCTCGGTGTTGTCCTTGACATCGATCACTTCAAAGTCGGAGATGTCAATGTTCTCAGCCGTCGCGATCTCGCGGATCTTGTCCTCATCGCCCACAAGGATCGCATCTGCGATTCCTCTGTCCTTTGCGGCGCGAACGGCTCCGAGTACTGCGTCGTCCTGTGCCACTGCAACGGAGAGCTTTTTCATGCTGCAGTTCTTCACTGTCTCAAGTAGTGCGTCAAAATTGTTCATGTTCGTTTCCTTCCTTATATTAAAAGTTTATTTGTTTCCAAGCTTGCCGTCGATCACGTCCAGAACAGCCAAAAGAAGCGCAAGTAAAACCGCCGCAATGCCGAGCTTGCGGTCGATGCGCTTTTTTAAGATCTTATCTGCCTTTTTTGCCTGCTTTGCCAATTTCTTGATCTCACGTGAAGGCTTTTCCTTCAGGGCCTTCTTCGGTTGCTTGACGCCCTTGGCGGGTTTCGCTTTTTTAATACGCGCCAATTTTATCACATCCTCTCGTTATTTACAACCTGCTATCCCTGCTTGTTACATTTCGGATCACGATCTGCTCCTGATTAAAGATATGTTCATTCATGACCTTTGTCGCGGCTTCCACATCACCCCTGAAGATCGCGCGGGTGATCTCGTCATGCTCGCTGACGAGCTTGTCGTGGTAGGAGAAGTCCTTCACGTACTCCACGCGGTAGCGGTAGACCTGCTCGCGGAGGTTCTGCGCGATGGAGATGAGCTTCTCGTTTTTCGATGCCTTGTAGATACTGTTGTGGAACGCAATGTCCGTATCCACGATCGCGGGAACGAGCTTGGAGTTGATAGCCTCCTTGAAATTCAGATTCGCCTTGGATAGCTCCTCCTTGCCCGCCTCATCGATGCGCTCGCAGGCAAGACGGACCGAGAGCTCCTCGATCGCCATGCGCACCTCAAGCGCGTCGGAGAGATCCTTTACCGTGATATTGGCCACCTCCGCACCACGGCGCGGGATCATCTTGACCAAACCTTCAAGCTCCAGCATGCGGATCGCCTCGCGCACCGGTGTGCGGCTCACGCCGAGTTTATTTGCAAGCGTGACCTCCATCAGGCGCTCTCCGGGCTGGAATTCGCCCTCAATGATCGCCTTTCGTAATGTGTTGAACACGACCTCCCGCAGCGGAAGGTACGCATCTATATCGATTTCTAATTTCATATTATCTCCTAGGTTTTGTGACTACCAGCGTTTCCGCGATCCCCTGCTTCTTGATCGACTCATAGGCCTGCATCGCATACTCCTCGCTCTCAAAGAGGCCGAACACGGTAGGGCCGCTGCCCGTCATGATCGAGCCCGCCGCGTGACAGATCATCATGGTCGATTTGATCGCCTCGATCTCACGGTACACTTTAACGGATACGGTCTCCAGCACGTTTGCCAACTTTCCGGCAACCGCGGACAGATCTCCCGCGGCAAGTGCGTCCACCATCCCGTCTACGTCCGGATGCTCCAAGCCCTCCAGGGACAGGTTTGTATAGATCTCCTTCGTAGAGAGCGTGACCGGCGGCTTCGCAACCAGAATATGGCAATCGGGAAGTGATGCGACCGGAGTCAGCTTCTCTCCGATTCCCTCCGCCAGCGCGGTTTTTGCATAGATACAAAACGGAACATCCGCACCGATCTTTACCCCGAGATCCATCAGTTCCTCTGTGGAAAGATGAAGAGAAAAAAGCTCGTTGATCGCGTGGAAAGCCGCAGCCGCATCCGTACTGCCGCCTGCCATGCCGGCTTCCACCGGAATGCGCTTTTCGAGTTTGATCTTCATGCTCTGCTTTAAGCCGTAGGTCTCATACATCAGCCTCGCGGCTTTTATGATCAGGTTCTTCCCGTCCGTCGGGATCCGGTCACTGTTTGTTTCCAGTGTGATCTCGGCTTCCGCGGGCGAAGCTGCCTCCCCCGGCAGCAATTCAAATTCCAAGGTATCGTACAGATCCAGATTTTGCATGACCATGCGAACGTCGTGGTACCCGTCCGGGCGCTCCGATAATACGTCTAAGACCAGATTGACCTTTGCGTAGGCGTTTCGCGTTACCTTCTGATTCATCTTAACTGACCCCCATTTTCAGTAAGTGGTTTTTGTATACAATATCCATCTTATAGCTTTTCACGGCATTTTTCAAGGGTTAAGTTTCCGCATTTTCTTCCGATATATAAGATAAGAAAATAAAAAAGCCTAAGCTTCCTTGATTAAAACAGATTGGTTGGGGAAGCTTTTCCTATTGCATTTTTCCGAAGTATATGGTATATATGTTATTAGGGAATCTAGCCTTTACCGGTTTTGTCCCGAGAATCCAAGGAAGGAGGAACGAACATGGAATTAAAAGGAATTAATTCTGACTTTGGCAATTACGGAGCAAACTCCACCTACACCAAGACAGCCGAGGCTGTAGATGCGAACGTGGCGGAGCAAAGTGCCGAAACTGCCGCTGCCATCTATGAGAAGGCAGAGGAAACCAAGACAACGACCTACAATCCCAACAAGAAGGTAGATCAGACCACCATCGACCAGTTAAAGGCCGATGCCGAAGCAAGGACCGCTCAGCTGCGCGATCTGGTCAACAAGCTGATCACCAAGCAGGCGGACACCGACAAGAAGGCAAATACGTCTCTTGCGGACCTCTTTGAAGCTGTGAAAAACGGCGAGATCGAGGTTGATCCCGAGGATGTAGAGCAGGCCAAGAAGGACGTTGCTGAGGGCGGCTACTGGAGCGTTGAAGAAACAGCAAAGCGCCTGGTGGATTTCGCAAAGGCGATCTCCGGAAACGACCCGAGCAAAGCCGAAGAGATGCGCAAGGCAATCGACAAGGGCTTTGGCGAGGCTACCAAGAGCTGGGGCAAGGATCTCCCCGAGATCTCATCCAAGACACACGACCGTGTGAACGAGCTTTTGGACGACTGGAAGAAAGAACTTGAACAATAGGAAGACAGGGGTGTCGCAAGCGGCACCCCATCTTTTTTTGTTTCGGAGCCCTCTGGATTCACACTACTCTCAAACTACTATTTAGGTGTAGTTTTGAACTGTCGGTTTCGGAGCCCTCTGGATTCACGCTACTCTCAAACGGAACCGGCATATATTTGCCCATGTCCTCGGTTTCGGAGCCCTCTGGATTCACACTACTCTCAAACTGCCAGCACCGCTCTCATTATGTGCTTCTAAGTTTCGGAGCCCTCTGGATTCACACTACTCTCAAACTCCATCCGTAGTATTCCATGCGCTTGATCCGTTTCGGAGCCCTCTGGATTCACACTACTCTCAAACTTTTGGGGGCAGAATGGGGGCAGATTATGAGTTTCGGAGCCCTCTAGATTCACACTACTCTCAAACTAGTCAACACCATATAAAGCCAAATTAGAGTTTCGGAGCCCCCTGGATTCACACTACTCTCAAACGTACTCGCTATAATCAATCGCGCCGGGCGGTTTCGGAGCCCTCTGGATTCACACTACTCTCAAACGATACTGTAGTAAAACCCAATATCACCGCGGTTTCGGAGCCCTCTGGATTCACACTACTCTCAAACGATAGAGACGTAGAGCAGGGCGAAGAAAAGTTTCGGAGCCCTCTGGATTCACACTACTCTCAAACTTAACATTTCTTCTTGCCACAAAAAGACAGTTTCGGAGCCCTCTGGATTCACACTACTCTCAAACTATGTTAAAGTCCCTTTAAAGGGGGCGATGTTTCGGAGCCCTCTGGATTCACACTATCCTAAAATCATTTCATGTTCTGTAATATGATTCAGTTTTTTCAACAGCTTCGCTTGATTTCGAATCTTCTCTTTTACTATGCAAGTCCATACCTCCCGTTTTACCTCATTGTCCCATTGAATCTGTTGCTTAATCTTAATAACATCATTATGCGCTCCGTACAGCGGAACAAGTTCAGATTGCGGACTATGTTTCGCATCACAAAAGATCACCTTTATTTTTTTATCCATCAATACACTCAGCAAATTCGCTGTCATAGAAACCGCATTACTTTCTATCATAAGCACCGCAACTTCATCCAGAAACACGCGTTTGGTTTCTTTACCTCGAACCACCATGTAATTCATGCAATAATCAAGTTTGCATCGATTGGTTATAAAAACAACTCGCCAGCTCAACTTAATAACTCCAATAGATTCTCGGAAGCATGAGAATAGATTCCGGAAGCAGATTCATCAATGATCCTAACATCCTTATATCTGCATGAAGACAAATTCGAACCGAGAGTCATAACCCCACTTGCATTTTTTCCGTTTATTGCTTTTAGATCACACCCTCCTGCCCGACCGGATTTCATTAAATCAATGCATTTACAAAGAGTACTTAGCTGTTCATCAAAGGACAGATTCGCAAACAATTCTCTTCCCTCAATTAAGGTGCCTGCTTGATTACCCGGCATTATAGAAAAATGATTACTCTCCAGTTTTTTTGTCAATGTATCATATAGTTCTATATTTATCTTTTCAGAAAGACCATCATTTACCGGATCATGTTTAAAACTCTTGTTTTGTTTTTTCTTATCCATATAATTCTCGATCTTCTTCACGTATGATATATCGTCATTGCTCAAAATCAAACTTTCGGCACTGGTAAGCAAAACAATTTTACCTCCATTTGCTTTCCCGTTGATCCATACTTTAAATCCGTCTAGCGATAGTACCGTCTTTATTTTTATGATTCGCTTCCCCAACGGAAATTCTACTTCTTCAATTTTCTTGGTATTAATTCCCTCTAATACTTTTTGAACGTACGGTTTTGCAAATTCTTTATCGGACAAGAATTGTTTCTTAACCATCAACTCCACAGGAACGAATGATACCTCTCGCTTTCCACCGCGTAAATATCGCGCAATCACAAAAAAGCTTGCCGCCGGTTTATTGTAACCACCGTATTTGCTGATAGCCATTCCTTTTTTAATCTCTACCTGACCCAGTCCTTTTTTTACAGGCATTTGATCAAACAGCCCGCCTTTTTGACAATACGTATATCTGGTCAAATGAATATTGTTTTTGTTGTATATTCTTTTTACACGCTCAATATCCTCTTCTGCGTTCCAAATCACCATATCTCCATGAGAGAGCTTCTGCGTAAATAGAGTCTTAGTCTTTAAACTATATTCTTGATTTACATTAAACCACTTTTTTGTAAAGCGTTCGTTATAAACATTTCCCGTAACAATGTTTAAATATGCGTCCTTAGCGTGATGGAGATCATTTATTATTCTGGACTTTGGAGGCAAGCCAAACTCTTGTCGGAAGTCTGCTGACAGTTTAGCTTTTACATATACAATCTCTGTTTCGGGATATTGATTACTCAAAAGCTGTGTGACCGCTTTCATGGATTGTCTCGTCTCAACCAATTGCCTGTTAATGAACCCCTTTTTTTCCTGCTCGGTAAAAGGGGTTACCCTCATCAATCTGGCATACTTTTCCTTAGATATAAGTCCAACATCCAAGAGATGTTTCCAATACGGCTGCATTTTTGAACGAATCGATGCGTCAAGCAAGTCTTTTCCTTTATGACCATTTTCTGTAGACAATACCAATACCTTATTATTTATCACACTGTCATCCTTTACCAATGCCTGTGGATAAATATGATCAATATTGTATTTTGTACTCTTTATTTGCGCGAGATCAATGGCTTCACCACTATACATACACTTTCCAAGCTGCATATAATACAGGAACAATGCTTCACTCTGTAATTGATTGTTGGCAGTATCCCCCATTTCTGCAAGCTGTTTTTCCAGCTCCGCTGTTTCTGTTTTTACTGATTTGTAGTAGTCCAGAATCTGATCCTTTCTACTAACACTTCTCTTCTTTACTTGATCTGCACCACGCGCCATCTCGACAAAAATCTTTTTTGGCGCACAACCGGTTGCTTTCACAATATCTTTTATGATTTCAAGCGTTCTCAAAACCGGACGCTTTACCGCATTCGATATCCCGAGTTCCTCCAACTGCTGCGTCTGCGCTAAAGAATGTATACTGTAATACTCAGCCCGAGCTTTCTGAATCTGTTCCATAAATGTGTATCGATCCGACAAAAGCTGCATCAGATTGTCATTACTCTCCCAAAGAAAATGCATAATTGTCCCACATTCTCCGGTTTCTTTATCTGCTCCGACCAAACCATTTAAAAATGCTCCCGACAATCTTCCGAAATCTTTATACTTCAATCTTGAAACATATTTATAATCTTCTTCTCCTAACTGAGGATATGTATTTCGCAACCACTTTTTGTACCGCAGCCGATCCTCCGTATATGTATTTCGCTTTACGATTTCATCAACATCCGCCGGCAATAAGACCTTTCTTTCAAGCAGATTTCTGAATTCAAACTGTGCTTTCAAAGAGGATTTTATAGTAATATCAATTCCACTAAGCATATCATCTCTTTGAATGAATCCCCTTTGCAACAAATAATCCTGTATTCTTTTTGGCGTTACCTTTGCCTGCTTACAAAATAAATCATTATAAATCGCCTGTTTTGCCTCAACGGAAATAGGTTTTTCATTGCACTTAAGATTGTTTATCTCATTTAATACCATATATTTTGAATACAACAGTGAACATTTCGGAAGGACATCTTCTCCCGGTATATATGTGCATGAATTTGTCATTCGATTGATAAAAGCGTCCTCGCATGAATCAAAATCCACCTTGCTTTCGAAATTCCACGGATATATTTTTCCTTCCGATTTACGAACGAACCATGCATTTTTACTGTTATCCTTTCGAAGAGGACCAACAAAATACGGAATTCTGAACGTAAAAACTGATTTAATCTTTTCAGAATTCGACAATCCATCTTCGTCCTTATCCGTCAAAAATGAATAATGCTTTTCTGCATTTTTCAGTATCTTCTCAAGCTCACTAAAATATAACTGATACGGTATTACCCTATTATCCGTGTTTACTTGTTTAGGAAGAAACGTACCATCATCCATGCGACTTAACATATCTTCAACAAAGGCGGCATCACCTCCCGAATACTTATCAAGATTCAAAGTCTTCTTTAAAAACTGATAGAATTCCTCTCTGGTCGCTTTTTTCTTAGGTAAACTATTTTTGTTTTGCACGGAATTAAAATTGTATGAATATGCCGTGTAGTTTGCTATACCCTCCTGGCCTTTTCTGAATACATCGTTATACTTTTCAGACATATTGTTCTTCACAAATGCCTTCAATTTTTCCAGATCGTTATTATGCTGTTCAAATTGTCTTACTTTTGCCTCGGAAATGGATTTGCAACTTCCGAGAATATCCGACAAGACGCTCCAATCATACATTGCAGCCATCTTCGCAACCAAATCTGCATCTTCACCCAATTGGGGCAATAATGTATCCATCTCATCACTGATAGAAATGGTTATTTCTTCTTCAAGATCCTCTTTCTTAAACAATTCTCCGTATTTAACTTTTCCCCCCGCCAAAAAATCCACGAGTTTCTTTTTATTAAGGATGTATTCTGAATCTTCTTCTATATGATTATCGTATAACAGCTTCTTAAGTTCTGCTTTCTTATGGTTGATACCTCGCTCTTTAAGAACCTTCCCCAATGATTCAGGATCAATACGATCCCACGGGCGTTCTATCCCTGCATTATCAAAAAAAGCCAAGAACTCGTCATATATTTCACCAAAATCAAGCACTCGGTTCACATTATCCGTGCTTACCTCACTTAAAAAATGTCCCCGGTGCGCAACCAGCCAATCAATAGCAATATTTATCAACCGAATATCAAACTGTTTTTCACTTTTCGTCATCAAATCAACTATCAAATGATGAATTGTAGGGTATTCTTTATGAAAAGACTTGTCATTATAGGAGATCCCGGTAAAATAAAGGCATGCCGATTCTGAAGCCGTCTTGTCCTCCATCATCAAAGCACTCTCTTTTTTACGAATATAAAACTGAGGATCTATTTTAGTTACTTCCGGAGCAAAAATCTGATCAATCAAGGCAACCCTTTGTTTTCTCCTGTTTAAACGTCTTCTGGCCGTACGAAAACTTCTGCGTTCCGCACTTTGATTTGCTGCATCAAAAAGGTGAGATCCCCATGCCGGCTCTCCGTTTAGTTTAATGATATTATATTCTTCATCTGTTACTGCATAACCTACAGAATCTGTTCCTATATCAAGTCCAATAAAATACGCTTGTTCCTTTCCCATCTTGACAATCTCCTCCTGCTTTGATATTATTTGGGTGAATTCAGAGCCCTCTGGATTCACACTACGAGTTCAAATAACGATTTTTCGTAGTCGCCGGCTCTGCCGGTTGCACAGTGTGTGCATTTAAAAGCCCGAAAGGGCTTTTTTATTTCATTTCATAGAGTTTAATTCTTTCATAAAGCAACTCCTTCATCTCTTCGACTACCTCTTCCGGCCCAATGATTTTTATCTCATTCCCAAGAGACAAAAGCCATCCCAAAAACTGTTTATTCGGTACAAGTCTGGCCTTCGCAATAAAATCGTTTTCCTTTCCTCTATCAATTATAATGTCTTTCCCTAAATAATCCAACAAAATCCCTATCATTCCCTCATCGGCTTGTATAAGGATGTCTTTTTCTTCACCGCCATACATTCCAAATCTGCGTTTTGTATATAGTGCCATATCAAATTCCGCAAACTCTTTTTTCCCGATCCTTTTCGTGTCAGCCAGTTCCAAATTCATGATTTTATCAACTCGATAGTGGCGTATTTCATTTTGATCATTATCGTATCCGATCAAGTAATAGTTTTCATCCGACCAAGAAAGTGCCCACGGGCTGACGTAATATTTTCTTCCATCTCGTCTCGGCTGTTTTTCTTTGTTTATACCCCACCGAAAGTATTGATAATAAACATTCCTATCTTGATTGATTGCTTCATGCAACTTATCAACTATATAATATATGCTTTCATTTTCCGATTTTATACGCCCACTGACGTAAACCTGCCGTTGTAACTGCATTGCCTCATAGATACTGGTCAGGGATTCTAGTTTTTTAATCAGTTTTCGTGATTTCTTGTCAGTTATAAATTTGGATGACTGTACCAAATCAACCAGAAGCTTAAGCTCCGGAAGTTCAAAGTCCCGGCTTCCCATGTGGTAGACCACGTGTCTCCCAATATGTTCTTGAATAATATCAAGACCAAACTCCCCAAGTTCCCGCAGGTCCCTGTAAAGAGTCTTCCGCTCAACACTAATTCCGCATTCAAGCAACTTCCCTTTGATTTCCTCGACTGTAAGTGCATGTTGGTCGTCAGTGTATTTTGACAAGATTTTTATTAGATACAATAGCTTGAATTTTTGATTTTCTGCTTTTGCCATACCCGGATTTCCCCCGTTATCATAATAATAATTATACAAAACGAGAGATTATTTGTAAATTTTATAATTGTTGTTTTAAACATACAGTCCAATTAATTACCCAGAAAAAAGCCGGGATAGAATACTATCCCGGCAACAAAGCAACACTGATCATTTGTTACGCTGCTTGAGTAAGCAAGGCTGCTTTAGCTTCTTGAATAAATGACTCTGCATCTTTTATTGCTTGCACCCACATCTCGCTATTATCACCGGTAAAGGATAATCCTTCCGGGAATCTTGCAAAGAACCTGTCATCAATAACTTCGATCATCATATATAACGTATTTTTTTGCGGAGTAACTCTGTAATAATTGACCGTTTTCTGCGTTAAGGGATTATAGATTTGGTCAACATCCAGTTTGTAGTTCTCGTCCTGATAAATTGTTTTTATCATAATTCAAACGCCTCCTCATCGATATGAGTTAATGGTGCGTATGCATCCCGAGAAGCGAACTCCTGCACCAAATCATCAAAGGATCTTTCCTCATTTATTCCATGCAAAAACAGATTCGAAACAAGAACCCCGCAGAAAGCGGCCACATCATGTCGATCATCAACATCGCCGGGATAAAAATCTTGGATTCCCAATCTCTGACACATCTGATTAAGATCTTCACACGCATTTACGCATAAATCATGGCGGAATCGGCGTTCTTCATCCATCTGTGAATAAAGAAACGAATCGGAAGAGCTCCACGTGGTGATAGAATTAGCTAGTATCTCCATTCGTACCACTTGATTAAAGTAATCTGCGAAATAATTCAGTTTTTCTATCACATCTACCTTCATGCCCCTCTTCTCATCTTTTGAATAGTCGGAGTCTTCGATAGCAAACATAAGATCTTTAATTCTGTCATACATGGCATTCACCTCCCAACAATGAGATTATAACATAATCATTAAAGAAAAAACACCTGAAACCAAGTGTTTTTTCTCGTATCTATTTCTCAAGCTCATCCAGATAACGTGTGACCGCATCCTTCCAATCCGGCAGCGGTGTAAAGCCCGATTCAACCAGCTTCTTCTTGTCCAGCCTGGAGTTGAAGGGGCGTTTTGCCTTGGAGATGCCGTACTCCTCCGTGGTGACACCGTGTACCGTGAGATGCTCCGCATCGTAGGCCGCATGGCCGCGCTCCGCCATTTGCCGGAAGATTTCCTTTGCGAAATCGCACCAGCTGATGTACCCGCCCTCGTTTGTCGCATGGTAGTAGCCGTACTTTTCCGTCACGATCATGTCGACCAGCAGTCTTGCTAAGTCAAGCGTGTAGGTGGGTGTTCCGATCTGGTCGTTGACCACCCGCAATTCATCGTGGTTCTCACCGATCTTGATCATGGTCTTGATAAAGTTGTTTCCGTTTAAGCCGAATACCCAGGCAATACGAACAACGAAATAATTGTCTAACGCATTGATCACCGCCTGCTCCCCGTCAAGCTTGGACTGCCCGTACACGTTCTGCGGCGCGTAATCCTTGCAGTCCGGCTCCCAGGGTGTCTCCCCCTGTCCGTCAAACACATAGTCCGTGGAGATATACATCAGCGTAGCGCCGACAGATGCGCAGGCCTTCGCGATATACTGCGTGCCCCGCACATTGATCGCCCGGACCTTCTCCCTGTTTTCCTCGTCCTCGGCTGCATCCACGGCCGTCCAGGCCGCGCAATGGATCACCGCATCGGGACGTTCTGTTTCAAACACGTTTTTGACATCCG
>CACZPL010000108.1 GCA_902783015.1 uncultured Lachnospiraceae bacterium | reverse complement strand
GATGCGGTGATCAAGAAGCTGCTGTCCGCGTCCGAATTTGATGAGAAGAGCTTATATCTTTATGCGTCGAACCTAAAGCGCCTGATCGATGCGGAGCTTGCCGAGATCGAGGCGCGGGAAAAGACGCTCGGCGAGGAACTGTCCCGTGCGCAGGAGGAGCAGGGCTACCGCGAAAAGCTTTCCTCCGAGACGCGTATGGCGCTTGCGGCTGCCGAGAGCGCTAGAGAGGCGGCGATGAAGGCGCAGGAGGAGCTGTCTAAGCAGCTCTCCGAGATTCGCATGGGCATGAACAATCTGGTGCTCGTGGCGCAGGAAAATGAAACGGAGCAGGCAAGAGAACGCATGGAGGCGGAACGCGAGCAGGCGGAAAAGCTTCGCCTTGCCGTGCAGGAGGATGAGGCAAGGCTTCGCGAAGCGCGGAGCGCCTACGACTCAAACGAGGCGGCGCTTGCCGGCGCGGAGGAGGCACTTTCCGCACTTGCCGAAAAGCAGAAGGCATCCGAGGAGGCGAAAAAACGTCTGTCCGGTCTGCTCACGGTATACGGAGCCGCGGATGCGGCCTCGCTTACGAAGCTGCTTACGCAGAAGATCACCGAGGCGATGCTTACCCTTGCGGATGATGAAAAGAAAAAAGAAGCTTTGCGTAAAAAGGCGGAGCGTGTGCGGGCCGGGCGGCTGGTGGATCCTTCGGAGTCCGTAGCAAAGGTACGCGAGTATCTGGAGAGACGTCACGGTGCGCAGGTGATCTACGGTGCGGACTATATCGCGGCCCTGCCGAAAGAGCAGCGGGAGGAGCTTCTGTCAAAGAATCCGGAGCTTCCCTACGGACTTATTATAGAGAATATCGAAGCGCTTGCGGAGGACCGGGACCTCGTCTTTATGGAAGGTCTGGATATGCCCGTGGTTCTCTACGACAAGAGCAAGCTTTCGGAGAACGAGACCTATTTCGGCGAGGGGACCATCCGGGTCCACGCGGAAAAGGAAGTGTTTACCGAGGAGGATCACGCGGAGCGATTGATCGCAACCTTAGAGGCTGAGCTTAAGGAGACGGAGGAACGTATCCGCAGTCGCAGAGAGATCCTTTCTACCTACCGGGATGACTTTGCTTTCGCCGCGACACTGGCGGACGGAAGCCTGGAACAGCAGGAAGAAGAGGCGGAGCGCATGTCGCGCGCGCGCACCGAGGCGCGGGATATGCAGGAAAAGCTTCGGCAAAGCGTGAAACTTGCGGAAAACGATCTGCGGGAGCACGAAGAGACGCTTTCTCAAACGGAAGCACTGATCCGACAGCTCTCCGAGGATTACGCGAAGCTTGACCTGATCAGTCGCCTGAGTGCGCTGCACAGCGTGCAGGAGGAGACGGAGAAGGCTAAGACAAAGGATATCAAGCGCCTGCGGGATGAACTGGCAGGCCTGGAAAAGAATACGGACGAGGGCCGCGTGGGTGTCTATGACATTAGACAATCCATCGACGAACTCGTGAAAGAACGGAATGCGCTTCTGTCGGAGTGGGAGCAGTACGCGGCCTACTATAATCCGGACGGGGAAAGCGAGGAGCTCTCGCTCTCCAAGGAGGAGCTTGCGGCAAGGTTTGAGTCCATGCTGCTTGCGGGACGCGATGTGACCGCCACGGTGGAAGACAAGCGTGCCTTGATGCGGGTGATGCAGAGTGCCATGGACCGCATCCTGAAGAATATCGAAAAGCGGGATATCGACCCTGCGGTGTTTGCGGAGCGGTATGCGGCAGGCGAGCTTCATGCGAGTGACGCCGAGGTGATGCGCCAGCTTGAACGGAGTGTGGAGGATGCGAAAAACGATCAGAAGCGGGTTTCGAGAAGGCTTTCCGAGAAACGCTCCGAGTCCGATCAGCTTTCGGGCAGTATCTCTTATCAGACCGCGCAGATCGAGAAGCAGTACGGAAGCCTGAAGGAACAGAAGCTTACCATGTCCGAGCTTGAAGCATCTCTTGCGGACGGCGAGGCACTGTTGACTAGACTTGCGGCGGAGGCGAAGGAGGCTGCACAGACCTATACGGAGGCCGTTCGCACGAAGGGTTCCATGGTGGAACTTTACAAGGACGCAAAACGGATCGTGCAGGCACACGAGATCGATCTTTCATCCGCGGTGCCCATGCATGAGGAAAAGGATTCGCTTCGAACCCTCTTTGAGGAAAAGCTGCTTGCCTTTGACCGCAACGAAAAGCAAATGGCGCGCGCGAAGAACGAGCTCTTAAAGGCGAAGGGAAATACGGCGCAGACCTTAGATCAGCTGGGTGTGTTCGAGCTTGCGAACAGCATCCGCGAGGATCTTTCCATCCCCGATTCCTATGAGGATGCAAAGGCTCTGATCGACAGCCTTGTCAGCATGGAAGACTTTATCCGCCTGGAAAAGGAGCGTGTGGAGAAGAGCCTCACCGATATGAAGAATATCAAGGAGAGCTTTGAGGAGCAGTGCCTGCAGCGCTGCCTGGATGTGAGAACGGAGCTTGATAAGCTGCCGAAGCTCTCGCGCATCGTGATGGACGGCGAGACCATACAGATGGTGGGCCTGACCATTCCCTATGTGAAGGAGGATTTCATGCGTCAGCGGATGTCGGATTATATCGACGGCATCGTGTCGCACATTGATACCTTGAGCGAGGACAGGGACCGCATGAAGTACATCAGGAACTCGCTCACCTTAAAGAAGATGTTCGGCGTGATCGTGACGGATATGAACCAGATCAAGCTGTCGTTGTACAAGCGGGAGCGCATCAGGGAACAGAGCCGTTACTTGAAATACGAGGAGGCCGTGGGAAGCACCGGGCAGTCCCAGGGTATCTATATACAGTTTTTGGTGTCGGTGATCAACTACATTTCCGGCATGTACGGTGCGGTGGAGGATGAGCCGCGCACGAAGACGGTGTTCATCGATAACCCCTTCGGCGCAGCGAAGGATATCTATATCTGGGAACCCATCTTTGCGCTGCTTGCGGCAAATCACGTGCAGCTGATCGTACCGGCGAGAGGCGCGACACCGGCCATTACCGGGCGATTCGACGTGAACTACATCCTCGGGCAGCAGATGTCGGGCGGTAAACAGCTTACCGTGGTGACGGATTATACGAGCACCGTGGATCAGACAGAGCTTGAGTACAGTGAGCTTGACTATGAACAGGTCAGCTTTGACTTTATTTAGGAGGAACGGGAAATGCATTATAAAGAAGTAAAAGCCATTCTTTCGCCGCAGAACGGGATGAACATCTATCGCGGCCTGGATTTTCCGAGTCTGTATTCCGATGCGCGGAGCAAGTGTTACCGCATCAAGCACGATTTCGAGGATGTGGAGGTGAAGGAGCACGCGGATGATCTCTTGGAGCACGCCTTGAAGCGGAAGCGCACGCGGAGCATGATCCAGACGGGGCAGATGACGGATCCCTACCTTCCGCTGGAGGAGGAACTGCAGCTGATGCGCCGCTGCTTAAATCAGATCGACAGGTTTGAATTCGGCGTGGTGATCAAGTCAAAGTCGAAGCTTATTCTGCGGGATCTGGAGATTTTAGACCGTATCAACAAGAAGACAAAGTGTGTGGTCGTGATCCCCTTTGCAACCTGCGATGACAAGCTTTCCGAGGTGATCGACCCGGGGGCTGCCAATGCGAGCGAGAGGTTGAACATTTTACAGGAGCTTGCACACTGCCACATTCCGACCATCGTGAGCCTGGAACCGATCATGCCGTTTATCAACGACTCGGAGGAGAATCTGACGGGTATCATGGAGTATGCCGATCAGGGCAAGGCCTACGGGGTGCTCTGCGAGATGATGGGCATCCTGCTTCGGGAGGGCAGCCGCGAGTATTTTTACGACAGGCTGGATGAGACCTTTCCCGGGCTCTCGGACCGCTACGTCGAAACCTATGGCGACGAGACGGAGGTGCTGCCGGAAAACTGCGAGACACTGATCCGCAGATACAGGGAGTTATCCGACAAGTGCGGGATGATCTGGGATAAGGAGGAGCTGAAGCGCTATATGCGCGAGTACAAAAACAAGACGGTGGGCGAACAGCTTTCCTTTGATTTTGGAATCTGAATATGGTATAATGAAGTTTAGTTTGTTTCGGGAAAGAGGGGTAGCATGAGCAAGAAGGAAAAAGAAACGAAGGAAAAGAAGCAGGAAGAAACGAAAAAAGAAGAAAAGAAAAAGGAAACGGCGCAGGAGGAGAAGAAGGAGATCGTTTATCAGGCGGCTCCCGATCCGACCATGACCTTTTACACGGGCTTTGCCATTCTGGCGGCGCTGGTTTCGGTTGCGGCGACGGCATTTTCCATGATGCTCTTGTCGGACCCGGTGATCCATCCCGGAAATACCATTTACGGTAAGGTGCTGAATGCTTACAGCATGGTCGCGCTTGAGTTTAATATGGAATCGGACGGAAGCTCCAAGCCGTACATCATCATGGCGACGGTGGCGATGGTGCTGATCACGATATCCGCGCTGATCTCGCTCTTTGTGGCGATCCGTTCCATCAATCCGAACAAGAAACCGCTGATGTTGGTCGGGATCGCAAGCTTTGCTTTTGCTTTGGCGGGTTTGCTCATTTTGATCTTCGGTCACTTCAACATCACGGCGGCGATCCGGAATATCATGGGTACGATCAATCCGGGTATGGAGGATCTGAAGGAGCAGGGTGTGTTCGACGTTGTCTACTACGGCAACCTGATCGCGGCAGCAGCCAATGTACTCTTTGCCGGGATCAATGTATTCGGTATCTTATATGGCTATAATCGTTTTGTGAGAGACGGGAAGGCCTTCTAAAGAAACTATATAATCATTATATACAGGAGGATAAACAAATGGGATTTAAAGAAGTAGTCGAGACAGTCAAGAACGAGGCGAGTGACGCAGTAGAGATCACCAAGCTTCGCGCAAAGATCAGCAAGGAAAAGACCGCCATCAAGAGCAATTACGTAAAGATCGGCGAGCTGATCTACGAGCAGCAGAAGGATATGCCGGGCGATGACGAGCTCGGAGAGCTGGTAAAGGCGATCACCGAGTCTAAGGAAAAGATCGACGGCCTGAATGCGGACATTCAGAAGGTAAATGAAGCATAAATATTTCGGAGGAATAAATCATGGATTACAATGCAGCGAGCTTAGAGCTCCATGAAAAATGCGGAGGCAAGCTCGAGGTTGCCTTAAAATGCGAATTAGAGACCAAGGATGATCTTTCTACGGCTTATACACCCGGTGTGGCCGAGCCCTGCAGAAAGATTCACGAGAACGAGGAGGATGTGTACAAGTACACCTTGAAGGCACACACCGTGGCCGTTGTTTCCGACGGTACTGCGGTGCTCGGCCTGGGCGATATCGGTCCGAAGGCGGCCATCCCCGTGATGGAGGGCAAGGCTGTTTTGTTCAAGCGCTTCGGCAATGTGGATGCCTTCCCGATCTGCGTGGACACCAAGGATGTGGACGAGATCGTGGAGACGGTCAAGCGTATCGCACCCTGCTTCGGTGGTATCAATTTAGAGGACATCGCGGCACCGCGTTGCTTCGAGATTGAGGAGCGTTTAAAGAAGGAGCTCGACATCCCGGTATTCCATGATGACCAGCACGGCACGGCCGTGGTCGTAGCGGCAGGTCTGATCAATTCTTTGAAGCTTCTCAAAAAAGAGATGAAGGATATCAATGCCGTGATCAGCGGCGCGGGAGCTGCGGGTATTTCCATCTGCAAGCTTCTGATGGCGTTCGGTATCGGCAATGTGGTTTTGGTAAACAGCAAGGGTGCTCTGGTTCCGGGTGCGGCAGGCATGAACCCGGCGCAGGCGGCTATGGCCGAGATCACAAATAAAGACAGGGAGAGCGGAAGCTTGGCCGACGTGATGAAGGGCAAGGACCTCTTCATCGGCGTTTCCGCACCGGGCATTGTGACAAAAGAGATGGTTGCAAGCATGAACAAGGATGCCATGGTTTTTGCAATGGCAAACCCGACTCCGGAGATCATGCCGGATGAGGCAAAGGCCGGCGGGGCTCGCATTATCGCAACCGGTCGCTCGGATTTCCCGAACCAGATCAACAACGTACTTGTATTCCCGGGAATCTTCCGCGGCGCGCTCGATGCACGGGCACCTCAGATCACCGAGGAGATGAAGATGGCTGCCGCAAAGGCGATCGCTTCCATCGTGTCGGATGAGGAGCTTAACGAGGAGCACATTATCCCGGATGCTTTTGATACGCGCGTGGCAGCAGCTGTGGCAAAGGCAGTTAAGGAAGCAAGTTTTTAAGGAGTAAACCATGCAACAAAAGCTCACACTCGTGCAGCAGGAAGTCAATAAAGTGATCAAGGGCAAGGAGGCCGTGGTGGAAAAGGTGCTTGCGGCCGTTATCGCCGGCGGGCATATCCTGATGGAGGATATCCCGGGCGTGGGCAAGACAACGCTTGCCACCACCTTCGCAAGGAGTATGTCCATGGATTACAAGCGCGTGCAGTTCACGCCGGACGTGCTGCCGAGTGATATTCTGGGCTTTTCCATGTATAATGCGCAGACCAAGGAGTTTGAGTACCGCCCGGGTGCGGTGTTCTGCAACCTCTTTTTGGCAGACGAGATCAACCGTACCTCGCCGAAAACACAGTCGGCGCTGCTCGAGGTCATGGAGGAGGGGACTGCCACCGTGGACGGTGTGACAAGACCGCTTCCGGATCCCTTTGTGGTGATCGCAACCGAAAACCCTTACGGCTCTTCGGGTACGCAGATGCTGCCGGAGTCGCAGCTCGACCGTTTCATGGTCTGCCTTTCCATGGGCTATCCCGCCCATGTGGATGCGGTGCAGATCCTGAAGGGCAATGCATTAAACCCTGTCAGCACGGTAAGCGCCATTGTATCGGCCGATGAGGTGCGCGCTCTTCGAAAGAGCACGAACGATATGTACGTGCGCGATGAGATTTACGAGTATATCGTGAATATCGTGGAGGCGACCAGAGCCTCGGAGCTTTTCTCCATGGGTGCGAGTCCGCGCGGTACCATCGCGCTTCTGCGTATGGCAAAGGCCATCGCGGTGATCGACGGACGGGACTATGTTACGGCGGAGGATGTACAGCGCTGCGTAAGGGATACGCTCGGTCACAGGACCAAGCTCTCCGCACGCGCGAAGGCGCAGGGCATGACCTCCGAGCAGGCGCTTTGGAATCTCTTGACCATGATCCCGGCGCCGAGGATTTAGCTTATGCGGGTAGAGAATGTTTTTCGCGTGATCGGATATGCGCTCCTCGTAGGGGCCGCATGGCTTCTGTATTGGTTTTTGCACAGCCATTTTATTTTTGTGACACTGGTGGCGCTGGTACTTGCGGTACCTGCTTCCGTTTTGGTGAATCTGATCTTATACCGCTTTGTCTCCGTGGAGATCACGGCGGCTGTGGGCGGCGATCAGTACGGAAGACAGTACGGCGAGTCTTTTTTTTATATCCGCGTAAAGAATCCGTCCTGGCTTGTGAGCCTGGATGCGAAGCTGGACTTGGAGATTTCAAACGACTTTTTTAAAACGGAGGGGAAAACCCGCATCGCCGTTCCGATCCGTATGAGAAAGGGTTACGAGGTTTCGTTCCCCGTCAGGGCGATGCTGCCGGGAATCGTGACTGTCCGTGTAAAAAGGATCCTGATCAAGGATCTTCTCGCACTGACAACTCTCTCGAAGCGTGTGGATGCTTCTGCCTCTGTCACGGTTCTTCCCCGGGAGGGTGATCCGTTTCAGTACGACAAGACCGCGCTTGAGATCGGCATGCTCGAGAGCGAGGAGTCTTCCAAGAGGGGAAACGATTTTTCCGACGTGCAGGAGATCCGCGAATATATTCCCGGCGACAAGCTGATGAGCATTCACTGGAAGCTGTCCGCGAAGCGGGATATCCTGATGGTCAAGGATCGTGTGTCCATGTCCGACCACCAGCTGGTGATCGTGCCGGAGCTTATGTCCGATCACGCGGCGCTTGAGCAGATCATGGCGGCAACCTACCAGTCCATCTGCACCATCATCGAGGACGGGACAACGGTGCGCTTGCTATATTGGAGTGCGGGCTCCTACGATTACGTTGATACGCGCATAGATTACCGCGCGGATCTGGATGCGGCATTTGCGCGGATGTTTTACGAAAAGACCTATGAGGCAAATGATGAGGCGGCCCTCCATATGGCTGCGGTACATCCCGAGATGAAGGCGTTCATGCACATCACCGTGGATGGCGGAAATGTGATTTGTTATATCAGGGAGACTTAAGATGGCAAAGAAGCCCGCAAGAATTGAAGAGCCGGTGCTGGCGGAGGGCGTACTTTTATCCCGCGGCTTTTACGAGCGCGAGGAAAAACGTGTGCTCACGCTGTTCTTGAAGGGCCTGATCGTGTATCTTTACACCATGGGCGGGATCGGGTTTTATTTGTCTGCCTTCAATATCCTGTACAATAAAGCCCTGGTGCACACGGTCGTGTTTGTGATGGCGATCTTCTGTGCGCTGCTTTACTACAGGCTGCTGACGGAGAATCTCGGGTATCTGATCCTTCTCGCGGGCTTTGCCGGGCTTGTATATGTGTTTCGAAAGTACATCAACAGCGGTTTCTATGCCGTGGTGAACATCACGGTGGAGGATGCGGCGCAGTACTTTGATAACGATATGAAACGACTCTACAACGAGCAGATCGGTGATCGCTACGTGACGGTGACCATGGCGGCACTTTTTATCGGGATCGTTCTTGATATTCTGCTCAATGTGTACATCTCCAGACGTATGCAATATATGAACGCGCTGATCACGATCCTTCCGATCAATCTGATCCCGCTTTACATGACGGAGGAACCGGATACGCTTTATGTGATCATGATCGTGGTTGCCACCGCGCTTGCCATCGTCTATAAATCAAGCAGGCATTACAGTCCGTTGATGCAGGTGAAAAGGACCGATGCCGTTTTTGTAAAGAAGAAAAAAACACGCGGCAGGACCGAGCTTTCCTATGTGTATGATGTCAAGGGACTTGCCCAGGCCGGCATCATCGCGGGAGCATTTTCCATTGTTGTCGTCCTTGCGGTGACGGTGCTAAAGCCCGTGGAGAACTTCAATGTCGGCTACAAGATCAACAAGTATAAGGAAGTGTCGATGGCGGCTGTGGGCACGTTCCTCGTGGATGGCTTTGAGGGCTTTTTCAGGCGCGGAAACATGCGCGGCGGCCTGCGTACCGGGCGTCTCGGCGATGTTTCGTCGATACGGCTGGATCATCAGCCGGATGTCATGATCGAGTATACGCCCTATTCTTCAAGCATGCTTTACTTAAAGGGCTTTACGGGCGATACCTACATACCGTATGAAAACTACTGGGGCACGAACGAGAAGCTGAATGATCGTTCGGTGCACCCGGAGGCAGATGCTTTGGCGGAGGCGTTTGAGGAGGAAAAGGACTACTCTGCGCGGGGTGTGATGCGCATCTACAACGCAGACGGGGACAAAACCTTGCGTTATGTTCCGTATTATTATGCCGGCGATGAAGAAAAGCTGACCAACTACGACGAGGTGATCTATTATCCGCTCGATGATCGGTCCGATCTTGTGGTCCCGGAATCGGCTTATCCGGAAGGAAAGCCGTACACGGAGGATGACCTTTTTGTGCCGGAGGAAAACAGGAAGGTCATCCGGCAGTTCTGTGAGGACCTGTCGCTTGACGGTATGGACGGCCGGGAGGCGGTGCAGACGATCGCGGATTATTTCCAGGACGAGATCCCCTACACCGTGAAGCCGGGGAAGACGCCGAAGGATGAGGATTTTGTCAATTATTTCCTCGAGGAAAACCGAAAGGGTTACTGCGTGCACTTTGCCACGTCCGCGGTGCTCGCGCTGCGCTACGTCGGGATCCCGGCACGCTACTGCGAGGGCTACGCGGTCGATATAAATCAGGTGATGGATGGTGAACTGCTTGAAAACCGGGCCTACAGCGACTATTTCAGCGGATATAACTCCCTGGGCGAGACCGCCATGGTGCATGTCAATGCGACGGATGCGGATGCGCACGCGTGGATCGAGTACTACGTGGAAGGCAAGGGCTGGCGCATGGCCGATGTAACGCCGTCCTCCTCGGAGGAAGAGGATGTCACGGACTTCTGGGATGAGTTTGACAGGATCATGGGAGACGGCGATGAGGATAACACCGAGGACGGAACGGGTGTCGGAGCCGGCATCCCCGCAATGGCGGTGCGCGGCGTCATCTACGTGATCTTCGGTTTGCTCGGCGGTGCTGTCTGTGTCGTGATCCTGATATGGGCAGGGAAATATGTTGTCTATCTGGTCCGCTTTGCGAAGGCGGATTGGTCTGACAAGCTGATCATGCGATATCATGTGCTCTATAAACGGCGCTCGCGAAGGGATAAGGAGTTACGTGAGTGTCTGAATTACAGGACGCAGGTTACGTATCTCGCAAAGAAGCGGGGAGATGCGCCGGAAGCATATGAATGGCTGATCGAGGCTCTTGAACAGGCAGGGTTTTCAAACGCCCTGATCGATGAGAATACATATTTGAAGGTTTCGGAGACCTGCAAGGATTTGTATAAACGCAGAAAAGAAAGGTAAGGAGGTGTGATCGCTTATGTCCCCGGGAACGACAGTGATTTTGATTTTGGGAATCGTGGCAGGACTGGTGGCCGTATTTGTGCTGGGCCGGCTTTACATCAATAAGAAGATGAAGGAGTACAGAGCGAAGGAGGAGCAGCAAAAGAGACAGCAGCTCCTGTTTGAACAGACGGCTGCCGCACTGGTCAATGCCATCGATGCGCTCGGCACGTTTACACATGGGCATTCCTCCCGCGTTGCGGAGTATTCCAAAAAGATCGCCGAGCTTGCCGGGAAGTCTGAGGAAGAATGCAACGAGATCTATTATGCCGCGCTGCTGCACGATGTGGGAAATATCGGGATCGACAGCGACATCATCAATAAGGACGGAAAGCTCACGCAGGAGGAGTATGCGGCAATAAAGGAACATCCCACCAAGGGGGATAAGATCCTGCGCAGCATCAGCGATTATCCGTATTTGAACATCGGCGCGAAGTACCATCACGAGCGCTATGACGGAAAGGGCTACCCGGAGGGCTTGAAGGGCGAGGATATCCCGGAGTATGCGCGCATCATCGCGGTTGCGGATGCGTATGATGCCATGACCTCAAAGCGAAGCTACCGCGATCAGATCCAGCGGCAGAAGGTGCGTGAGGAGCTTGTCAAGGGATCGGGGACACAGTTTGACCCGGAATTTGCCCGCCTGATGCTGCACCTGATCGACAAGGACAGCGAGTACGAGATGAAGGAGCGCGAGGAGATCGGTGAGCTGGACGGAAAATACGAGCTGCTCTCGGATGATTACAGAAGCACCGTGTCGGACGGCATTCTGCTGACACCCTGCCTGACCACGCTTCGCATGAAGGTGAATCCGATTGACAAAAACTCGGTCAAAAAGCCCATGCCGTCTCTGATCCTGTTTGACGCCCTCGACGGACGTATTCACAAAAGTGAGCGGGGTATGAAGGAACTTGCCTATTTTGAATACGGCGAGATCCGTTTCGACGGCCACATAAAGACAACCGGTGCCAGAAAGATGAAGACCGAGACCACGAAGACGGTACCGGGAGAAGGCAGGGGACCCAGAGAGTATCTGATCAGGGCGATCCGGATCAAGGATCACGCGCTGATCAAGATCATAGGCAATAAAGAGACCTTGCAGGTGACCGTTGCGCTTCCGGACAGTTCACGCTTCCTGTATTTGGGACTTACGGGAGAATATGTGCGGATCAGTGATCTGGTTGTGGAAAAGACCGATGAGGAGGCTCCGGCAGGGTATATCCCGCGGATCGCGGAAGAGATCAGTTATATCGACGGCCCGGCTGGCGATTTGGATAATATTCAGGTGGACGGTTATCGCACCTGCGCAACGAAGGGAATCCCGGTCACGGACGGACTGCAGATCTCATTCCACACCATGAGCCTTCCGACCGCAAGACTGGTGTGGCATTGCCCCTTTGTGGTGCTCTTTTCCGCGGATGACGGAAGGGTCGAAGGCGAAAACTATGTGGAGTATATGCTGCAGCGCTTTGAAGGGGAGGGCTGGGCGAGCAATCCCTCCTGCACGGTTTCCTTTTCGAATGAGCAAAACGAGAGCTTTGAGGGCTGGGACGCGTGGAAAAAGTTGAACAAGACAGGCTATGACAGCGTGGTCACCTTTGCGAGGAAGGACAATACGATCACGATCACAACCGAAAACGGCGGCATTAAGATCAACACGACCATGAGCGTGGATACGCCAAACGACAAAATCTACGCCGCCTTGTCGGGCGACCAGTGCGCGATCACGAACATTCGGATCAAGGAAAAAGGTGAATCATAATTTTTTTGCTGATTTTTCAAAAAAACACTTGCCGAATGTGAGATTATGCTATATAATAGCAAACTGTCGGTGCGAATGAGCACTGACCTCGGCGTGTGGCTCAGCTTGGTAGAGCGCTTCGTTCGGGACGAAGAGGCCGCAGGTTCGAATCCTGTCACGCCGATGAATAAAAAAGAAGGGTTTCGGAATTTCCGAAACCCTTTTTGCTTTTGTTCTAACTGTTGATGTAAAACATGCATAGATGTCGTGCGGTACATTTCCGTTGACACGACAATTATAATCCGCTAATATTAACATATTATATGGTAATCCGAATCAAAAGATAAAACAAGGGGGGAAAGGATGAAGTTTTCCATCGGAACAAAAACCGTGATCCTGATCGTGGTCATAGCACTCATGCTTTCCGGTACGGCTATCCTGGTCAGCCAGATCATCATCCGCGGCATTGTGGATAATGATTACAAGCAGGAGGCGGACAGTCTTTCCGCGACCGTCGCTGTCACGATCGATGCGGATCAGGTACGGACGCTGAAGGAAAACGTCTTTTCCATCTATAACAATACGTCCGATAAGGTGACCAGCGAAAAGTGGGGAACGCCGGAATTTGAGGCATATCTTGCAAACTTTCGGGAAATAGAGCAAACGGAGGAGTTTAAAAACCTGCGGGAGTTCATGACCCGGATTCAGGATCAGAACGAATGCAACTGTATTTATCTGATCGCGCGGGATTATGAAACGGGTGCGTTTGTGTATCTCTGCGATGCCGATCCGGCGGAGCCTTGCGCGCCCGGCCTGATCGATCATTTTACCGAGATCGATATGTCGGCGGCGGATGATCCGAAGAACAGGATCCACGCTTACATTTCCAATACGGATGAATACGGATGGCTTGTGACTGCGGGCACCCCGGTTTTTGACAGAGACGGTAACCCGATCTGCTACGCGTGCTGTGACCTGAGCATGGAGGAGATCCGGAAAAACCAGGTTACAAATGTTTTGCAGACGGTTGTGGCGCTTCTTGCCGTAACGGTTTTGCTTTGCGTAGGCGGTATACTCCTGGCAAGACTTTTCCTGATCGAGCCGATCAACACGCTTTCCGATGCTGCGGCTGAATACTTTAACGATGAATCCGATCCGCCGCACGATACCTTTGAAAAGCTTGATATCCGATCGCATGATGAGATCGCGACGCTGGCCGAGTCCATGAAGAAGATGGAACGGGACATCAACGATTATATCGCCGAGCTTATGGTGACCTCGGAGGTTCTCTCCGCAACGGAGGAGCAGGCCCAGGAGATGCAAAAGCAGGCCAAGAAGATGAGTCACATCGCCATGGTGGACGGCATGACCAATGTGCGTAACAAACGTGCCTTCGACACGATGGCCGAGACCATCGATGATGATATCAAAAAGGGGCAGGCGGAGTTTGGTATTGCCCTGATCGATCTGAACAACCTGAAGGAGACAAACGATACCTACGGGCACGAGAAGGGCGATGAGGCCATCCGCGAGGTATGTCATCTAATCTGTACCACCTTCAAGCACTCGCCGGTGTTCCGCGTGGGTGGCGACGAGTTTGTGGCGCTTGTCATAAACGAGGATTACGAACATGCGGAGGCCTTGGTGGAGAAGTTCTTTAAACAGATCCTGAAGGCGGAATGCAACATGGAAAAGGAACCCTGGGAGCGTGTCTCAGCGGCCATCGGGTATTCCGCGTTTGAACCCGGAACGGACCGCCATGTGGAAGAAGTATACCGGCGCGCCGACGCTGCGATGTACAAAAAGAAAAAGGAAATGAAGGGCAGAAAATAATGCTTGCAATTTGATTGCCCAGGCATTATAATAGCCCTTGTTTCACGCCAATGTAGCGCAGTTGGT
Organism: uncultured Lachnospiraceae bacterium; assembly: GCA_902783015.1. Lineage (GTDB taxonomy): Bacteria > Bacillota > Clostridia > Lachnospirales > Lachnospiraceae > Coprococcus_C. The sequence continues at coordinate 55 of CACZPL010000108.1, read as the reverse complement.
AGCGCAACTGATTCGTAATCAGTAGGTCACGGGTTCGAGTCCCGTCATTGGCTTC
>CACZPL010000107.1 GCA_902783015.1 uncultured Lachnospiraceae bacterium | reverse complement strand
TTACCAAATGCTATTTCAATGTAAATGCCTTAATGGATGCCGTGTCGGAATAATACCTTTTACCGTTGATCAGCCTGTAAGCCTTCACCTTATAGTAATAGGTTTTATTCTTCTTAACCCCGGTCAAGGTGCATCTGACCTTACCACCTGTAACTGTCTTAATCTCAACATACTTTCCGTTTTTCGACTCAGCCCTGTAGATCTTATATCCGTTTGCCGCGGTCGTTTTCGACCAACGGATCTGTACGGAATTATTACCGGTCTTTTTGATCTCATTGATCTTCTCCGCGATCGGGATGCGCGGTGTCAAATCGATATCAATATACTGCGCCGGATCGGTGATATAAGATTCATCCTCTGCAACAACACGAAGATAGCACCTGGATGACACGATCTCCGGACGTCTGAACGTAAGAGTTGCAAATGATATCATGTCGCCATCCCAGTATCTTTCCTGCCATAACAGCTTTCCGTTGCTGTCATATAATCCGACCTTGTAGTTTTTTGTATCCATATCCCAAGAACCATCTTCATATTCCGGATCTCCCTCTTCAAAGAATCCGAATCCGATCTTATATGTCATCTTTACGCTTCTCGGTACATCAATCGAAAAAATATACTCTCTCACTCTGGAACTACCTAAGTTGTACGGATCGTTATAAAAATCTCCGGACCCTCTATAGTCTGTCCACATTGTAATCCTGTTCTTTGCATTCACCTTTAAAGGGCGTGCATTCTGCATCCATTCCTTACTGATAGTTTTGGAAAGCTTTGCCGCCCGCGCCGGCACCGCAGGAATCAAAAGAAACGCGAAAGCAAACATCAATGTTGCAACAACAAAACGTTTAAAACTGTTTTTCATACGCATAAGAGCACCTCCTAATTTATAATATGAGTCGATTATAATTCACCCCATGAATTACTGTCAAGCAAGCTTGCATGAGGATATAAAAACAGACTCCTCGTTTTTCATGATTGCTACAGGGAGCCTGTTCTAAAGTATCGTTCTTAGGTCTCTACCTTGATATTGACCTCTTCCATTGCTTCCTTTCGGAAGTCCTCTATTTTATCCGGTGTAATGACCGGCAGTTCGTCCATGTCGGATACGCCGAAGCAGCGCAGGAAATCCTCCGTGGTACCGAACAGGATCGGACGACCGATGGCATCGAGTCTGCCGACCTCGGTCACGAGATTGTATTCGATCAGCTTGTTGATGGCGTGAGAACAAGAAACGCCTCGAATCGCTTCAATCTCCTGTCTGGTCACCGGTTGCTTATAGGCCACGATGGAAAGCGTTTCCATCAGAGAGTCGGTCAGGCTGTGCTTTTTCGGAATGTTGATCAGCCTGGTAAGCACATCGTAATGCTCGTTCTTTGTCGCAAGCTGATACGCATTCTCAAGCTTGACAAGATGAATCCCGCGATTCTTTACCTCATACTCCGCATCCAGTTCAGCAAGCAGTTTCTCAAGCGTTTTCACATTCAGCTGCAGTGCCTTTGCAAGCTCCGACTTTTCCACGGCCTCTCCCATGGAAAACAGCACGGCCTCGATGGCCCCCTTCACCTGTTCGCGGTCGATCTCGTCCTCGGTGCGCTCAATGACAGGTTCAGCCTCAGCCTGCGCCTGTACATCCTGCGCTTCCTGCGCGTCTTTCTTTTCTTCAGTTTCCTTTATCATCTCTTCACTCATTTTTTAAGCCTCTAAAGAATCTATAATGATCTCTCCGAAGAGCTCCTCCTGTCGGATCACGATATCTCCCTGCTTCATCAATTCAAGGATCGCCATAAAGGTAACGATCACATTGATCTTGGAAGCCTGCACCTCCAGCAGTGTGCGGAAATTAATTCCTTTCAGTCCGCGGACGGAGTTTTTGATCTCCTCCATCTTGTCCTCGATCCGGACCTCCTCGCGCTCGATGGTACCGAACTTGGAACGGATCGGGTCGATCCTGTCCGCCGTACGTTTCATCACCTGATTAAAGATCTCAGAGAGCTTGGCAAGGGTCGCATCACCCACCACCTCGGCCGGGTCGATCTCCTCCTTGTACTCCTTCACTTCCTTCGGGATGGTCGGCTGCTTGTAAAAGGACTTTAAGGCATCAAGCTCCATATCCTTTAATTCAAGCGCGGCATACTTGTACATTTTGTATTCGAGCAAACGACGTACAAGCTCGGCTCTCGGATCCTCTTCTTCCTCCTCGGGTTCTTCCTCCTTCGGAAGCAGCATTTTCGCCTTGATACTGATGAGAGTCGCAGCCATGACAAGGAACTCGCTCATCACATTCAGGTCTTCCTCCTGCATGCGGTTTACATAATCCAAGTACTGCTCCGTGATCTCCACGATCGGGATATCAAAGATGCTGTACTTGTTTTTTTCAATCAAATGAAGCAGCAGGTCTAAAGGGCCCTCGAATTCGTGAATCTTAAATTTTAATGCTTCCTTCCCGCCATCGGATGGTTGCTCCGTAAGCTCGGGTTCGGTTACTTCCAACACTTCAGCCATCCGTTTAGTCATGCGCCTCCGCAGTCTTATTTCTGGAAAGGAGGGCCGTCAGACCGTCCTTTGCGGTCATATCCTCAAACAGTACTTTGTTTACGATCTCAACGATGGGCATTTCCACACCGTATTTTTCGGCAAGCATGCGTGCAGCCTTGGCGGAATAAACACCCTCGACCACCATCTGCACCTCATCCATAGCCTCACGATAGGTCTTTCCCTGACCGATCAAAAAACCGGCTCTTCTGTTGCGGCTGTGCTTGGACGCACAGGTTACGATCAGATCGCCGATACCCGAAAGACCGGAGAAGGTCTCGGGCTTACCGCCCATCTTTACGCCGAGGCGCTTGATCTCAGCAATGCCGCGGGTGATCAGGGCCGCCTTGGAATTATCTCCGTAGCCCATGCCGTCCGCGATACCGGCCGCAAGCGCGATCACGTTCTTTAACGCGGCACCGAGCTCAATGCCAAGCACATCGTCACTGGTATAAACGCGGAAGAAATCCGACATAAAAGCATCCTGGATCAGCCAGGCAGTTTCCGTCTCATATGCACCCGCAACCACGGTAGTCGGCATACCGATACCGACCTCCTCCGCGTGACTCGGTCCGGATAAAACCGCAACGGTCGCCTGCGGGATCTCTTCTTTAATAACAGCATCCAAAAGCTTTAAGCTGCTCTCTTCTATTCCCTTTGAGCAATTGACGATGATCTGCTCCTCCGTCACGAAGGGCGCGATGGTCTTGGCCGTACTCCGAATAAAAGGAGACGGTACCACCATTACCAGGATGTCAGCACCCTCCACGGCAGTCTTTACCTCCGTGGTAAATACCATATCTCCGGGCAACAGAACCCCGGGAAGCTTTGTCCTATGCTCCCTGAATTCATTCAGCATCTGTATTTCCTCGGGATCGATGGACCAGACGGTCACCACATGGCCGTTCCCGTATAAAAGCTTCGCAAGTGCGATGCCCCAGCTGCCGGCACCGAGAATACCTATCTTCATTTCTTTACTCATAGTATCACCTTCAAATCAGAATAATTTATTTTCTTCGTGATTGATCAGTCTTTGTATGTTTGCCCTGTGACGGTAGATTGCCATGGCCGCAAGGAAGATGACGATCACACAGCTCTCGATCATGGCCTCCTTCGAAACCGGATCATCCAAATTAAACGGATACCGTCCCATGCAGGCAGATACCGTATAGCTGATGGCAAAGGTCGTAACCAGCATGATGGAACCGACGGACACATAGCGTGTGATTGGCACAATGATGAAAAACGAAAGGATGCCGATCACGATCAGCACCGGATCCAAAAAGCCGAGGATCACGCCTCCGGTGGCCGCAATACCCTTACCTCCGCGAAACTTGAGATAAAACGGGAAGTTGTGTCCGAGCACGACACCGAGTCCGGCATAGGCCACAAAAAGGTAAACCTCATCTGGATAGATCTGTGTCATAATGACGCGCGCCAGCACGGTTGCGGCGACTGCCTTTAAAAAGTCACCGAGAAACACGATCAATCCGGCCTTCTTACCGAGCACGCGAAGTGCGTTTGTGGTACCGGCATTTCCGCTTCCGTGTTCCCTGATATCGATTCCGTTCATCCTGCCGTAGATATAAGCGGTCTGCAAAAGTCCGAAGCAGTATCCGCCGAGCAGGCACAAGATTCTTGCAAGTATCATAGTCTAGTTCTCCTTTCGCTCCCTTATGATAAAGCGAAGCGGTGTTCCGCGAAAACCGAAGGCCTCGCGGATCTTGTTTTCTATGTAACGCTGATAGGAAAAATGCATCAGCTCCTTGTCGTTGACAAAAATAACAAATGTTGGCGGACGGGTGGAAACCTGCGTCATGTAGAAGATCTTCAGACGCTTGCCCTTGTCCGACGGCGGCTGGTTCATGGCAGTCGCCTCAGTCAGGATCTCATTTAACACACCTGTCTGAATACGAAGACTGTGATTTGCGATCACGGCGTCGATCACCTCAAAGAGCTTCGGCAGACGCTGTCCCGATTTTGCGGACACAAACAAAAGCTCCGCGTAAGGCATGTAGGAAAGCTTATTCCTGATCTCGTCGGTAAACTTGTTCATGGTGGAATTATCCTTTTCCACCAGATCCCACTTGTTTACCACGATGATCATTCCCTTACCGCGCTCATGCGCGATGCCCGCGATCTTCGTATCCTGCTCGGTGATGCCCTCATCCGCATCGATCACCAGCACGGCCACATTACAGCGCTCCACGGCCGCCACGGTACGAATGATGCTGTATCGTTCAAGTTCTTCCTTGATCTTACTCTTTCGCCTTAAGCCGGCTGTATCGATGAACACATACTCCGTGCCGTTTCGCTTGATGGTCGTATCCACGGCATCACGGGTGGTACCGGCGATATCGGACACGATCACACGCTCCTCGCCGATCAGCTTATTGATGATGGAGGACTTGCCGACATTCGGCTTTCCGATGATCGCGATCCTCGGTCTGTCATCCTCATCCTCCTCGCCGCCGGTGGATCTGAAATGCGAAACCACCTCATCGAGCATATCGCCGAGCCCCAGCTTCGATGAAGCCGAGATGGCATGCGGATCTCCCATACCGAGGTTGTAGAACTCGTACACATCCGCTTCGAATTTATCAAAATTGTCCACCTTGTTGACCACAAGGACCACAGGCTTTTGGCTACGGCGGAGCATATCCGCCACCTGGTAATCGGACTCCACAAGACCGTCACGTACATCCGTGATGAACATGATCACGTCAGCCGTCTCGATGGCGATCTGTGCCTGCTCACGCATACGCGAAAGCAACACATCATCGGACTCCGGCTCGATTCCGCCCGTATCCACGATGGTAAAATTATAATCCAGCCAGCTGACATCCGCGTAGATGCGGTCTCTGGTCACACCGGGGGTGTCCTTGACGATCGCGATCTTCTCGCCCGCCAGCGTATTAAACAATGTAGATTTTCCGACATTCGGTCTGCCGACAATGGCAACCACCGGTCTGCTCATAGTATATCACTCCTCAAGTCTGCCGCAAAAATCGACAGGCAGTCTGCGCTTAGAAAGCGCAAGAATCGTATCAAATAAATCCAAACCGCTACATTTTACAATAACAATCGGCACTTGTAAAGCTTTTTGTAGCTGCTCCACCGTCATATCATCAAGGAAAATATCCTCATCGGCCTTCAGGCAGTTTTGCGGCAGCAACAGTGCCTCACCGAGATCTGTGCCGGAAAGCTGCCGCGCAATGTCGCCTCCGGTGAGGAGTCCCGTCACCGTGATGCGCTCCCCGAAAAACTCATTTTTGATCGCATGGACATCCATCGTAAACTTCGGCTCCGCGCTATGAATCCTGCCAGCGCAGTCACGCATGATCTCGTGGATGAGCATACCGCTGATGGTGGACACGCGGATTTCTTTCTTTGCCATCTTTTTTGCAGGCAGATCCCGATAATCGGCGATAGCAGCATCGAGCTCCTCGTATAACAGCCGCGTCATTCCGACGCCGTTTTCGAGCTGCACATAACCGTCATAGGTCTCCGCGGTCGGAACCTCCACGCCTGCGTTAATGTACCACTCGTCCGAAGCGTGGACAAAATGATAGCCGAATCGCTCCATGGCGATCGTCTGGTATTTTTCGATCTGTCCCACGAGTCTTTTGGCATCCTCCTTGTCAAAGGCCTCCAAGGGATAGAGTCCCTCCCTATATTTGGAAAGCCCCACAGGGACCACGGACATACTCTCAAGATAAGGTGCGTATTCCATCAGATCCGAAATCGTCTTGTCAAGCTCCGCCCCGTCGTTTAATCCCTTACATAAAACCACCTGCGCGTTCATCGGAATCTCGGCCTTGTATAACATATCCATATATTGCTTTAATCGTCCCGCAAACCGGTTGTGCAGCATCTCGCACCGCAGTTTCTCATTCGTCGTGTGCACCGAGATGTTGATGGGGGCCAGCTTATAATCAATGATTCTCTGGATATCCTTCTCCTGCAGATTTGTAAGTGTCACATAGTTTCCCTGCAGGAAGGAAAGTCGCGTATCGTCATCCTTAAAATAAATGGTTTCGCGCATCCCCGGCGGATTTTGGTCAATAAAACAAAAGACACAGTTGTTGCTGCATCTTCTGTAATTATCCATCAGGGATTCGGCGAAGCAAAGGCCGAGGTCCTCGTCATAATCCTTTTCAACCTCAAGCAGCCACTCCTCGCCGTCGGCGCGCTCGATCAGGATCTCAAGCTCCTCATCCTCCACAAGGAACTGGTAGTCGAAGATATCCACGATCTCCTTGCCGTTGATGGTGAGCAGGTAGTCGCCGACGGAAAGCTCCAGCTCCTCCGCAATGCTCCCCGGTTCAATTTGTGTGATCTTATGCTTTTTCATTTTATTTCAGTGCCATTACTGCGGCCAAATTCCCGCGCATTCCCTTGCTTGCGCGATGTGAAAACAAAAACCGCGGATTACAACAGGTACAGATATCCGGCATGGCAATGTGTTTCTCTTTCACGCCGGCCGCAAGAAGATTCCGGCGTACAGCCTCATGAAGATTCAGCTGATATTTACCGTTGCCCTTGTCCAAAAGAACCGTCCCCATGTCTCCCGTGTCCTTATATTTTTCCATAAACAAAGATGCCACATCATCGCTCACCTCATAGCAATCCATGCAGATGGAGGGTCCAATGGCCGTGACGATGCGCTCGGGCGCGGAATCAAATTCCTCCCGCATCCTGCGGATCGTTTTTCCAGCAATATCCCCTACGGTCCCGCGCCAGCCCGAATGAGAAAGCGCGATGGCCTTGTGCTCGGGATCATAGAAAAAGACCGGCACACAGTCCGCAAAAAAAGTCATGATCGGTATGCCCGGCACGTCCGTCATAAGACCGTCAATGCCGCGAATATCGCTCTCGCGGATGATTCCCTTTCCGCAGTCCTCCTCAGTCACACGGTGAAGCGCAGTATCATGGACCTGATCCGAGAACACCGCCCGTGTGTGATCAAAACCGACAGCCTCGGAAAACCGCCGGAAGTTTTCGGTCACGTTTTCCGGATCATCCCCACGTGAAAAGCTTAGGTTGAGACTTTCCAAATGCTCACGGCTCACGCCGCCGAGTCTGGTGGAAAAGCCGTGTATCATCTCGTCCGCATAGGGTGCAAAGATATTATAGGTAATATAGGGCACGCGCCCGTGCATGATGGTCGTGCTTGTTTTATCGTTCTCTCTTCGTTTTACACCGCGATACAAAAGATCGCCGTCCACAACGGAAAGAAGCTTATCAAGATCCGGTTTCCCGAGATCAAACTGTACTCTCTGCATCATCTTTATCCTTATGCTATATATTCAAACGCGTTCTTTACGTGCAAAAGCTCCTGACCCAAAAAGCCGATCACATCAAAGCGCACCGGCTGTCCGTCCGGGTCGATATGAAATCTGTTCATATAAAAGAGCGCGGCGCGGCTGATCTGATATTGCTTCTTATAATCGACCGCTGCAAGCGGCCCGCCGCCCGCATCATTTTTCCGATACTTGACCTCACAAAAAACAAGGGTGTCCCGGTCCTGCGCAACGATATCGAGTTCCGCCTGACGCACCCGGAAATTGCGGTGGCAGATCTTGTATCCGTTCTCGGTTAAGTATTCACAGGCAAGGTCTTCATACAGATTTCCGACTTTTCGTTTGTTCATATCCGTCACCTGCCGAGCTTTGCGCGAATCTTGTCCATCTTGTCAACGTATACCAGGATCTCAGCCACAACGCCGTAGAGTTCCGGCGGGATACAGTCACCGATATCCAGCTTTAACAGTGTCTCCGTCAGGTTTGTATCCTTGTAGAGAGGCACATCGCTGTCCTTCGCAGTCTCTATGATCCTGTCGGCTACGGCACCCTGCCCGCTTGCAACCACCTGCGGTGCCTGCGAACCGGGCTCATACAAAAGGGCGACAGCCTTTTTCTTCTCTTCCTTTTTTTCCGGGCCCTTGCCCACAAAAAAGTCCTGCATACTATATTCCTTCAAAAATACCTGCTTCGCAGTCGCTTGTTTTAT
>CACZPL010000106.1 GCA_902783015.1 uncultured Lachnospiraceae bacterium | reverse complement strand
TCCATCCAGTCCTACGCACCCTGCCTTGCGGCGTGGAAGGAGTTTGAACCCTACGAGGTCATCGCCTCCACCTATCAGGCAATCTCGGGCGCAGGCAAGACCTTTAAGGACTGGCCGGAGATGATCGAAAACGTGATCCCCTATATCGGCGGTGAGGAAGAAAAGTCCGAGAAGGAACCCTTAAGGATCCTCGGCCACATTGAAAACGGCGTGATCGTTCCGGCGGAAAGCCCGAAGATCTCCTGCCAGTGTATCCGTGTGCCGGTATTGAACGGACATACCGCAACCGTGTTTGTGAAGTTCAAGAAGAAGCCGACCAAGGAGCAGCTGATCGACGCACTCGTAAGCTTCAAGGGAGCACCGCAGGAATTGAACCTTCCCTCCGCTCCGAAGCAGTTCATCCGTTATATGGAGGAGGAGAATCGTCCTCAGGTAACCCTGGATGTAGATTACGAGCACGGCATGGGTGTTTCCATCGGAAGACTTCGTGAGGACACCATCTACGATTGGAAGTTCGTGGGCTTGTCACATAACACCTTAAGAGGCGCTGCAGGCGGCGCTGTGCTCTGTGCGGAGCTCTTGAAAGCACAGGGTTATATCACTGCGAAAAATGCATAATTTACTTGTTTGAAGCTGTAAATTGTGATAGAATTTAGTTTGAATTTTATGAAGAGATCAGGAGGCTATGAGTTAAGGACATGAAAAAGCTCATATTGGTTACATCCCCGCCGGCGTGCGGCAAAACATTTATTTCCAAAAAGCTTGCAAAGGCTTTGACAAATTGCGTTTATCTTGACAAGGACACATTGATCGTCCTGTCGAAACAGATCTTCAAGGTGGCCGGGGAAGAGTATAACCGCTCCTCCGATTTCTTCCAGAGAGAGATCCGCGACTACGAGTATTATGCAGTGCTTGACATTGCATTCGAGGCACTTGATTACAACGATACCGTTTTGATCAATGCGCCGTTTACGGATGAGATCCGTGACAAGAAGTATCTTGACGGTCTCAGAAAGAAGCTTGCGGATAAGGATGCGGAGCTCTGCGTGGTATGGGTACACACCGATATCGAGGTTGCACATCAGCGCATGATCAAGCGTGCCTCCGACAGAGATACCTGGAAGCTCGAGAACTGGGACGAGTACGTTAAGACACAGAGATATGACCAGCCGACGGATATACCTGAGCTGATCGTGTTTAACAATTCATCTGACGAGGATTACAAAAAGTCGCTCGAGGCGGCTGTAAAAGCGATCAGAGGCTAGTACTTAAGGAGCAACTTTATGGCAAAGATCAGACCGTTTGCAGCGATCAGGCCGGATCAAAAATTCGCAGCGGAGGTGGCGGCACTTCCCTACGATGTATATAACAGAGCAGAAGCAAAGGAAGAGGTTCATGATAAACCCCTTTCTTTTCTGCGCATTGACAGAGCCGAAACACAGCTTCCCGATTCTGTGAGCACCTACGCGCCGGAGGTATACGCAAAGGCAAAGGAGCTCTTTTCGACAGACATCAAGGAAGGCATTTATGTGAAGGAAGCAGAACCCTGCTTCTATATCTACGAGCTTACCATGGACGGCAGAAAACAGGCCGGCATTGTGGCTTGTGCATCCATTGACGATTATGAGAGCGGTGTGATCAAGAAACATGAAAACACCCGGGCGGAAAAGGAAAAGGACCGCATCATGCATGTGGATACGCTTTCCGCACAGACCGGACCCATCTTCCTGGCATACAGGACAAGGCCCGAGATCAACAGCCTGGTTACCAGGATCAAGCTATCCGCGCCACTCTATGATTTCAAATCCGACGACGACATCGGCCACACCGTGTGGCGCGTTGATCAGCCGGCGGATATCAAGCTGATCGAGCAGTCCTTTGCGGAGTGCGGACAGATCTATATTGCGGACGGACACCACAGATGCGCATCTGCCGTAAAGGTCGGATTGAAGCGCAGAGCGGAAAATCCCGGCTATACCGGAGAAGAGGAGTTTAACTACTTCCTTTCCGTACTGTTCCCGCACGACCAGTTAAAGATCCTTCCCTATAACCGCGTGGTCGCTAACTTAAACGGCCTTTCCGATGCGGAGTTCCTGGATCTGCTGTCGCAGAAATTCAGGATCGAGGGCATGAGCTCGGCATTTGAGCCGGATCAGAAGGGAACCTTCGGACTGTACCTGACCGAGACCTGGTATAAGCTGACCGCTTATCCGAACATCCTGTCTGACGATCCGGTGAAGGGCCTGGATGTTTCCATTTTACAGGATCAGGTGCTCGACCCGATCCTCGGGATCAAGGATCCTCGCACGGATAACCGCATTGATTTTGTCGGCGGTATTCGCGGATTAAAGGAGCTGGAGCGCCGTGCCAAGACGGATATGCAGATCGCGTTTTCGCTGTATCCCACATCCATCGATGAACTCTTTGATGTGGCGGACGCGGGACTTCTCATGCCGCCCAAATCCACCTGGTTTGAGCCGAAGTTAAGAAGCGGCCTGTTTATTCACAAATTCTAGACAAACGATTTAAAGAGGATTTATTTCATGACAAGAAGAAAAGAAGTATTTGCGATCAACTGGATGGAGGTTGAGGCACTCGTGAAGGGCGTGCACAACAATCCGCATCACATCCTCGGTATGCATGAATGTATCGACGATGTGTTTATCAACGCATACCTCCCCAGTGCGAAGGCGGTTACTGCGATCGATACGGCAACAAAGAAGCGACATACATTGGTATCGGACAGAGTCCCCGGTTTCTTTTCGGTTGTCATCAAGAATAAAAAACGTTTTGATTATAAGCTGTCGGTGAAGTTTATTGACGGGGAGGAAGCTACCTATGTGGATCCTTACGTGTTCGAGCCCGTCATCGACCCGATTGATATCAGTCTGTTCAACGAGGGCGAGCACTACGAGATCTATGAGAAGCTCGGCGCGCACCCGATGACGGTGGACGGTGTGGACGGCGTGCTGTTTGCCGTTTGGGCACCGAATGCGGACAGGGTATCCGTTGTGGGAGATTTCAACAAGTGGGACGGCAGTCGCCATCCCATGCGTAAAATAGACTACTCCGGCATTTTTGAATTGTTCATTCCCGGAAAATTCACCGGTGAGATCTATAAATATGAGATCTGTGCAAAGTCGGGCAAGGTGTTTATGAAGTCCGATCCGTACGGATTCTCCGGCGAGCTTCGCCCGGCCAATGCATCCCGCATTGTGGATCTTTCCTACAAGTGGAAGGATGAAAAGTGGATGGAGCAGCGTGCCGACGCAGACTTTTCCGAGAAGCCCATGAATGTGTACGAGATGCACCTCGGCTCCTGGAAGCGCCCGGATGACGGCAGAGAGTTTTTTTCCTACCGCGATATCGCGCCGAAGCTTGCGGATTATGTGACGAGCATGGGTTATACGCATATCGAGCTCATGCCCATTATGGAGCATCCCTTTGATCCGTCCTGGGGTTATCAGGTGACAGGCTATTATGCACCGACCTCCAGATACGGTTCGCCCACGGACTTTATGTACTTCGTGGATTATCTGCACGGCAAGGGGATCGGCGTGATCCTTGATTGGGTGCCGGCACACTTCCCGAAGGATGAGCACGGACTCGGCCGCTTCGACGGTACAGCCCTCTATGAGCATGAGGACAAGCGCCGCGGTGAGCATCCGCATTGGGGCACCTACATTTACAATTACGGAAGAAACGAGGTTCGTAATTTCCTCGTGTCAAACGCTCTTTACTGGGCGGATAAATATCACATCGACGGGATCCGCATGGATGCCGTGGCTTCCATGCTGTACCTCGATTACGGCAGAAATCACGGAGAGTGGCTGCCGAACAAGTACGGCGGAAACGAGAACCTGGAGGCTATCGAGTTTATCAAGGAGGTCAACACCAAGATGCACGAGCTGCATCCCGGTGTACTGATGATCGCCGAAGAGTCCACGGCATGGCCGATGATGACACATCCGGTTGCCGACGGCGGACTCGGCTTTGACCTCAAGTGGAACATGGGCTGGATGAACGATTTTCTGAATTACATCAAGCTCGATCCGCTTTACAGAAAGTATCATCACAACGACCTGACCTTCAGTATGGTTTACGCATACAGCGAGAAGTTCATTCTGGTGCTCTCGCATGATGAGGTCGTGCACGGCAAGGGTTCCATGATCGGCAAGATGCCCGGCGGCTACGAGGACAAATTCTCAAATCTTCGTGTAGCTTACGGCTTCATGATGACACATCCCGGCAAGAAGCTCCTCTTTATGGGACAGGAGATTGCCCAGTTCAAGGAGTGGAACGAGGCTGCCGAGGTTGACTGGTCTCTGTTCGAATTTGATGCTCATGTATATATGCAGGGCTATGTGAAGGAGCTCAACAAGCTTTACAACTCCGAGCCCGCGCTGTATGAGCTTGACAGCGATCCGGCCGGTTTTGACTGGATCAATTGTAACAATGCAAACAAGAGTCTGCTCTCCTTTATCCGGCGCGGAAAGAAGCCGGGTGATACGCTTGCGGTGATCTGCAACTTTACACCGGTGGAGCATAAGGCCTATAAGCTCGGCGTACCGGCAGGCGGCAGATGGCAGGAGATCTTTTCCTCCGACAACGCAAAGTTCGGCGGAGAGGGCAGAAACAACAAGACTGCAAAGCAGGCCAAGAAAGCGGAATGTGACGGGCAGGATCACTATATATCCATCACGGTACCGCCGCTTTCCATTACGGTATTTAAAAAGAAAGTCGGAAAATAGTTTTATTTATACAGCAATCACCTCCTGCCGGTCAGGAGGTTTTGCGTTTTCAAGAAGTTTCGGGAGGGAGACATGTTTCAGATCGGATTTGACAATGAAAAGTATCATGAAATGCAGTCAAAGCATATCAAGGAGCGGATCGATCAGTTCGGCGGTAAGCTGTATCTGGAGTTCGGCGGCAAGTTGTTTGATGATTATCACGCATCCCGCGTGTTGCCGGGCTTTAAGCCGGATTCCAAGATCACGATGCTTAAGCAGTTAAAGGAACAGACGGAGATCGTGATCGCCATCAAGGCGGGAGATATAGAGAAGAACAAGGTGCGCGGTGATATCGGCATTACCTACGATATCGATGTGCTGCGTCTGATCGATGCGTTTACGAACAACGGTCTGTTTGTCGGATCCGTTGTGATGACGCAGTTTTCCGAGACACCGCCGGTGATCGCCTACGAGAAGAAGCTGAAGGCTCTGGGACTTAAGGTTTATCGGCATTACAAGATCGAAGGGTATCCTTCGAATATTCCGATGATCGTGAGCGATGAGGGCTTCGGCAGAAATGATTTTATCGAGACGACAAAACCCCTCGTGGTCGTGACCGCACCGGGACCGGGCAGCGGAAAAATGGCAACCTGCCTGTCGCAGCTTTATCATGAGCAAAAGCGTGGCGTGAAGGCAGGCTATGCAAAGTTTGAGACCTTCCCGATCTGGAACCTTCCGCTTTCTCATCCGGTAAACTTAGCTTATGAAGCCGCAACCGCGGACTTAAACGATGTGAATATGATCGATCCGTTCCACCTTGAAGCATATGGTGAAACCGTCGTAAACTATAACAGGGATGTGGAGGTCTTCCCGGTCTTAAAGGCTATGTTTGAGAAGATCTCCGGAAAGAGCCCTTACCAGAGTCCCACGGATATGGGCGTCAACATGGCCGGCTATTGCATCTCCAATGACGGAGCCTGCAGTGCGGCATCAAAGCAGGAGATCATCCGCCGCTTTTACGAGGCAACCTGCGATAAGAGAAAGGGAACCGGCGGTGACGGTGCCATTTCAAAGATTGAGCTTTTGATGGAAAAGGCCGGGATCGGGATCGCCGATCGCCCGGTGGTTTCCGCGGCAAATATCAAGGCGGAGGATACCGGCAATCCGGCGGCTGCGATCCAGATGGACGACGGCATGATCATTACCGGAAAGACATCCTCCCTGCTCGGCGCAAGCTCCGCGATGCTCTTGAATGCGTTAAAGTATCTTGCCGGGATCCCGGATCCCGCGCTCTTGCTTGCACCGGAGGTGATCGAGCCCATCATGGAGCTCAAGGTGAAATATCTCGGCGACAACAATCCGCTGTTGCATATCGACGAGATCTTGATCGCGCTCTCCATTCAGGCGCTCACGAATCCGGAGGCAAAGGCCGCTTACGATCAGCTGCCGAATCTTGCGGGACTTGAGGTACACAGCTCGGTCATCCTGTCCGAGGTGGATACCGGTGTATTCAAGAAGCTCGGCTGCAATCTGACCTGTGAGCCGCGGTACCAGAGTAACAAGCTTTATCATACCTAAGGAAATATTATGGAAGCATATTTGGAAAAACTACTTGCATGGAGTGCCGATCGGTTGCGGGATTTACTCATCGCACTGATCTTTATCTGGATCGGTCTCAAGGTTGCAAGGCTGATCGTCAAGGGAATCGCAAAGACCATGGAGCGGTCCAAGTTAGAACCGGGTGTGGTCCACTTCCTGCTCTCGCTGCTCCGGTGGCTGTTATACTTTATCGTGTTTATCTCGGGCGCATCCATTCTCGGCTTTGAGGTCACATCCCTTGTCACCCTGCTCGGAACCGGCGGACTTGCCGTCGGCTTTGGTCTGCAGGGCAGTCTGGCGAATCTTGCGGGCGGTATTTTGATCATGATCTTAAAGCCGTTTCAGGTGGGAGATTATATCCTCGAAACGGACAAGAACTGTGAAGGTACCGTGACGAACATCGATATCTTTTACACCAAGCTCCGCACCATCGAGAAAAAGCAGATCGTGATCCCCAACGGGAATATCATGAACCATGCCATCGTCAATCTGACGGCGGAGGGTGTCAGACGATTGAATATCAAGGTGGGAGTCCCTTATGATTCCGACCTGAAAAAGGTCAGGGATGCCTTGCAGCAGGTGATCAGCGATTCGGCCTATATGCAGGATACCGACCAGGCACAGATCTTTGTAGACAGCTTCGGCGAAAGCGCTATCATTATGGGCTTGCGCTGTGATGTCAAGGCCGAGCAATATTTCCCGGCCTTGTGGGATACAAATGAAAGGATCATATCCACCTTTTCATCCTATGGGATCGCGATTCCGTACAAGCAGGTGGATCTGCATTTTAAAGAAGGAGGAAATAATCTATGAATTGTCCGAAATGCGGAACTATGATAGAACCCGGTTCTATGTTTTGTTCAACCTGCGGGTTTCAGCTTTCGCAGGGAAATACGGGAAATGTACAGCCGCAATACGGCGGTCCCGCTCCGGGTCCGGCACAGGTCGGAGCGCCTGTTCAGGGTGGTTATGGTCAGCCGCAGGGTATGCAACAGCCCTATGGAGCACAACCTATGCAGGGACAGGGTATGATGTCGGGCGGTCAGCCTCAACCTATGCAGGGACAGGGCATGATGCCGGGCGGTCAGCCTTAGCAGATGCCAAGACAGGGCATGGCACCCGGGCAGATGCAGGGATACCCGCAGGGACAGCCCTACGGAGCACCGCAGGGGGCATATCAGCAGCAGAGAGGACCGATGGGCGGACAGCCCATGGGACGCCCGCCTATGGGACAGCCGCCGAAGAAAAAGAATACAGGACTTATCGCAGCGCTGATCGCTTTTGCGGTGATCTTAGTCGCAGCGGTTGTTGTTTTGATCATTGTGTTAAACAAGGACAAGGACGACGATAAGAAGACCGAGAGCAAGAATACCACGGAGAGCACGGCAAGCTTTACGGGCTTTACCACGACGGAGGCTCCGACAACGACCGCCGTACCTACGACGGAAGTTCCGACAACGACCGAGGCTACCACCGAGACAACGACAGAGGCCACCACGACGGAGGCAACGACCGAAGCGACGACCGAGGCTACCACGGAGGCTATCGTCAATACATACGATACCATGGATGGCTCCTATTCCGTCTACGAGCTTGATTACAACGGCGTACACTTTACCAAGGAGGAGATTGAAGCC
>CACZPL010000105.1 GCA_902783015.1 uncultured Lachnospiraceae bacterium | reverse complement strand
TTTTTTTTTCTTTTCAGTTCCATACTCTCGCACCATACGTTTCAGCTCATCCTTGTCGATCGCGTATTCCTCCGCGACCGCATCGATATAGCCCTGCCGTGCGATAGTCTCTTCCACCTTGCAGATGATCTGTGCGGCGGTTTTGGAAAACCTGAGTTTCTCTTCGGGGTCCTTCATCCGCACACCCTCCGCGGCTTGATGCACCGCAAAGATCACACCGAGCACAGCATTGTCTATGCGTTTTTCGTATTCCTCCGCTCCGAGGTTGTTGATAAACTCATCGGGGTCCTTGTAGGGCTTCATGTCGATCACTCTGGTCACGAGCCCCGCATCACGGCAGATATCGATGGCGCGGAGCGCAGCCTTGGTGCCGGCCTCATCGCTGTCGTACGAGAGATAGACCTCGTCGGTGTAGCGCTTGATCAAAGCGGCATGCCCCGGTGTCACGGCCGTTCCCAAGGAGGCCGTTGCGTTGTCAAAGCCGGCCTGGTGCAGCGTGATCACATCCATATAGCCCTCACACAGGATGATACCGCGTTTCTTGGACCGCTTCGCGATGTTCATGGCAAAGAGATTCCTGCTCTTGTCAAATACATCCGTGGTCTTGGAATTTAAGTATTTCGGTTTCCCGTCGCCGAGGACTCTGCCGCCGAAGGCGATGACCTTGTTGTTGATATCCGTGATCGGCACCATGACACGGCTCCAGAACTTGTCGTAGGCACCGTGTTTTTCATCGAATTCGATCAACCCGGCATCGTACATCTCCTGATCCGAAAAACCTTTGGATTTCAGGTACTTTCGAAGATCATCCGGATAGACATCCGCAAAGCCCATGCCATAGGCATTGATGGTCTCATCCGTGTAGCCTCGCTGATGCAGATAATCCAGCCCTTTTTTTCCGTGTTCCGTCTTGGTGAGCAGATAATGAAAGTAGGCGGCGGCCATGCGGTTGGCTTCCTTCAGGCGAGCCTTTTTTCCCATGTCGCGTTTTTCCTGCTCACTCATCTCCCGCTCCGGGAGCTGATAGCCGCAGCGCTCTGCCAAGGTACGCACGGCCTCCGTAAAGGACATGTTCTCATATTCCTGCATAAAAGTGAAGATCGTACCCGCCGCATGACAGCCGAAGCAATAATACATCTGATTGCTGCGCTGCACGTGGAAAGAGGGTGACTTTTCATGATGGAAGGGACAGCATGCCCAGTAGTCCCCGCTTCTTCGCTCCTTCAGGGAAACATAGCTGCCGATCAGATCTACGATATCGGTCCGCGATCGAACCTCTGCCAATATCTCGTCAGAATAATACACTGCTTTACTCCCTCTATAGATAGTTTACCCCTGCCATGCGATCGGAATAAACAGCTTCTTTGCCCGTTCCACGGCGAAATTATCCGTCATGCCCGCTATGTAATCGCATACCACGGTCTCTTTATCCTCGCCGTTTTCAATATAATTTCTGTACTCCTCCGGAAGTCTGTCCACATGATCCATATAGGACTCATATAAGAGCCCGATCAGCTGTTCCGCCTTGACCTCCTCGCTCTTCGCAAGGGGGTTGGTATAAAGATCCTCAAACATGAACCGCCGAAGTTCAAACAAAGCCTGCTGCTCCGCATCCGGGATCACGATGGAATCGCTGTCCAGACTTGCGGTGACAATGGCGTGGATCAGCGAATTGATCCTTTCCCTGGTGCTGTTTCCGAGCACCTGCGTGCACGCCTTCGGAAGTGCTTCCTCCTTTAATATCCCGGCACGGATCCCATCGTCGATGTCATGGTTGACATAGGCGATCTTATCGGAGATCCTGACACAGTCTCCCTCTAAGGTGGCCGGTTTCCCGGAGGTCTTATGGTTTAAGATGCCGTCGCGTACCTCCCAGGTCAGATTTAAGCCCTCTCCGTTTTTCTCGAGCTTTTCCACCACACGAACACTCTGCTCGTTGTGATGAAAGGGCCTCGATGCAAACTTTGAGAGTGCCCGCTCCCCTGCATGTCCGAAGGGTGTATGTCCGAGATCATGTCCCAAAGCGATAGCCTCTGTCAGGTCCTCGTTCAAGCGGAGCGCTCTCGCGATGGAGCGTGCGATCTGCGCCACCTCCAGCGTGTGTGTCAGACGCGTACGGTAATGATCTCCGAGCGGCGCCAAAAAGACCTGCGTCTTGTGCTTCAGTCTTCGAAAGGACTTGCAATGGATAATGCGGTCACGGTCGCGCTGATAATCGGTCCTGATATCACATTTTTCTTCTTCTCTGTCCCTGCCTCTCGAGCAGTCAGAAAAAGCAGCACACGGGCGCAGAAAGTCGTGCTCGCGTGCCTCGAAGTATTCTCTTAAGATCATGGTATTTCCCCTTTGAAATACGCGTTTGAACGCTCCCCTGCGGTAGAATAAAAGCGGGGACCGGGTATCACCCGATCCCCACACAAGATATTATTCTCGAAAAAAACGGAAATCCCTTTATTTTTTTTAAAAAATATCAATATGCCTTCACTTTTGTCCAAAGATCGGCAAACAACTGCTTGATCTTGGTCTCCTGATAGCGGAATACCTCGTTCTTCCCGCTCGCAACACCGGGTGTGTAGGCACTGATACCCTCAAACTCGGTTTCCTCAAGTTCCTCTGCCACAGCCTTGACCGGAGACGTGTAACCCACAAAGACGGAGTTCCTGCTTGCGACCTCCGGATCGAGCATATAGTTCATGAATGTTTCCGCCAATGTCTCATCCTTGCAGTCGGTAGTCATGACCATACCGTCACACCAGATATTCGTGCCCTGCGCCGGTTCTATGAAATCCATATCCTCGTTTTCGCACATGATATAGGCACCGTCGCCGGAGTAGACAACCGCGAGGGCCTTGTTGCCCGAGATCATGTTGTCGATCACATCATCGCCGGCATAGACCACATCCATGGAATTTCTCTGGGTGATCAGCCAGTCATAGGCCTGATCGATCTCCTCGGTATTGTCCGTATTCATGGAATACCCGCAGGCCTTTAAAGCTACCATGAAGGAGTCGCGCTCCGAGTCGTACATATAGATATTGCCCGCGTACTTCTCGTTTCGAAGCAGCTCCCAGCCGGCATCGAGATCCTTTTCATCCACCACGGTCGTATCATAGAGGATGCCCACGCTTCCCCAAAAGTACGGAACGGAAAACTCATTTCCCGGGTCGTAGGCAAGATTCATGATATCCGGATTTAAGCCGGCGGCGTTCGGGATATTATCCCAGTTGACGGGCTGGATCAGTTCCTCCTTGATCAGCCGCTCGATCATGTAATCACTCGGGATCAGGATATCATACTGCGCACCGCTCTTTAACTTGGTGTACATACTCTCGTTGGAATCAAAGGTCTCATAGACCACCTTACAGTTGTAGGCAGTTTCAAATTCGGTCAAAAGCTCCGGATCGATATACTCACCCGCATTGTACACGCGGAGCACCTTTTTCCCGCCGGATCTGACACCCGCAAAGATCGCAAGTCCCATCACGATAGCCAGTCCGATGGCAACGATTTTTTTCGCGTGCTTCTTTAAGAGCGACGGAACCAGTCTGGATGTCACGATCAGGATCACGATCACAAGGATCACGATGGTGGACAACGCGTTGATGGTCGGGTTGGTACGCTTTGTCATGTTGTAGACTACGATGGAAATGTTCTCCACACCGTTGCCCGTGACAAAGTAGGAAATCACAAAGTCGTCGAAGGACATGGTAAAGGCTAGCAGGATACCCGCGTAGATTCCGTCCTTCAGCATGGGGATGATCACCTTGATCAGCGCCTCAAAGGGTGTTGCACCGAGGTCCATGGCAGCATCCGCAATGCTCGGATCCAGTTGTCTGACCTTCGGATAGATTCCCGTGATCACATAGGGCGTACAGAAGGCCACATGCGCAAGCAGCATGGTCAGATACCCCTTCGGCATCATGATGGATGAAAACAGGATCATCAGACCGATGGCGATCACGATATCGGGACTCATGATATTGATATTGTTGATATTCAGGATCACGTTCTTGATCACCCTGCGGTTCTTGGAAAGACCGATTGCCGTGATCAGCCCGAGCACCGTCGAGATAAAGGTTGCAAAGATCGCGATCGTGAGCGACACATAGACCGCCTTCATGATGGAGCCGTCGTTGATCAGTCGCTCATACCACCGCAGGGAAAACCCGGTCAGATTCGTCAGACTCTTCGACGAGTTGAACGAAAAGACCATGGTCACCACGATGGGCAGGTAAAAGAACACGAAGCAGCAGGCGATGTAAACAAAATAGAGCACCCGCGACTTGTTTTTATTCTTGCGCGTTTTCACGCGTTTCTCTTTTGCGCTCATTCTGCCTCCTCCTTCTCTTCCTTATCGAAGCGTTTCATCAGGCGAAGGCCGATCAGGATAATGATCGTGAGGATGATGGAAAGGGCGCTGCCGAAATTCCAGTTGCCCACGGAGATAAACTGATTCTCGATCAGGTTGCCGACCAGCATATACTGTCCGCCGCCGAGAAGCTTCGGAATGACAAAGGTGGAGATGGACAGCAAAAAGGTCATCATCACACCGTTGATCACGCCCGGGATGGACATCTTTAAGGTCACCTTTGTAAAGGTGTGAAACTTATCCGCGCCGAGATCCTGTGCCGCCTCGATGAGCGAGGGATCGATCTTTCGGATGGATGTATGGATCGGGATCACCATGAAGGGCAGGATGTCGGAAACAAGTCCGATGATCACCGCAAAATCCGTGTACATAAAGGTCTGGGCATTTAAGCCGAACAGGGACAAAAACTTGTTGATCAGCCCGTTGTCCGAGAGCAGCGAGATCCACGCGTAGGTACGAAGCAGCGTGTTGATCCACATGGGGATCGTGACAAGGAGGATCAAAAGATCCTGTACCGAATCGTCAAAACGCGTGATAAAGTAAGCAAGGATATACCCCACCACCAGACAGATGCTCACGGAGATCAGTCCTAAGATCAATGATTTCTTGATAACTTCAAGGTAGATAGGCTCACCGATCTTTGTAAAATTCTTTAGTGTAAAGCTGATGTTGACCAGCGCATTTCCACCCGTCGTGACCGAATAGAGCACGATCATGATGATGGGCACGAGAATGATCAGGATGGACCAGATCAGGTACGGCCGCACCAGTTTATTGTAATGCTTCATCGACCGGCTCCTCCTCTGCTCTCACTCTCCCAATCCATGCGGTACATGACATGGATATCATCCGGTCCGAAGGTCAGACCCACGGAAAGGCCGGGCTCAAAATAGTCCGTCGTATGGATCAGATAGTCTCTGAACTCCGTCTCTACCACGATCTCGTGGTGTACACCGCGGAACACAATAGACTTCACGGTACCGGTCAGCTTCGCGTTCTCCGGTTTTACGATGTCGATATCCTCGGGACGGATCACGACCTCGACATCCTCGTTATTCTTAAATCCCTTGTCCACGCATTCAAAATCCTGACCGTCGAAGGAAACCAGAAGATCTCTCTTCATCACGGCCTCTATGATGTTGGACTCTCCGATAAACGAAGCCACAAAACGGTTCTCCGGCTCGTTGTAAATATCCTCCGGGGTTCCCACCTGCTGGATGATACCCTCGTTCATGACCACCACGGTATCGGACATGGAAAGTGCCTCCTCCTGGTCATGGGTTACAAAGATGAAGGTGATTCCGACCTCGCGCTGGATCTTTTTGAGCTCGATCTGCATATCCTTTCTGAGCTTGGCATCCAGTGCGCCCAGGGGCTCATCCAAGAGCAGCACCTTGGGTTCGTTCACCAGGGCGCGCGCAATGGCCACGCGCTGCTGCTGACCGCCCGAAAGGCTTGTCACATCACGCTTTGCAAAGTCCGGCAGACCGATCAGCTCGAGCATGCTCTTTACCTTGTGATCGATCACGGTCTCGTCCATCTTCTTGATCTTCAGGCCGAAGGCCACGTTGTCATATACATTCAGGAACGGAAATAACGCGTATTTCTGAAACACCGTATTGACCTCGCGCTTATGGGACGGAACCTTGGAAATGTCGATTCCGTCAAAGAGGACCTCCCCGCCCGAGGGTTCCTCAAAGCCCGCGATGATACGGAGTGTCGTGGTCTTGCCGCAGCCCGAGGGACCGAGCAGCGTTAAGAATTCATTTCTGTGGATCGTGAGGTCGATCCCCTTTAAAACCTGTTGGTCCTCAAAGTTCTTGGATAGATTTTTGAGTTCGATCAATGCGTCGTTCATCTTACGTGTTTCTCCTTTAAATATCTCATGGTTTAGTTCTTGTATGCGCAACCGCTTCCTTCCAGCCTTTCAGCATGTTCCTTCGCTTCTCCTCATCTATGGATGGCGTGAACAATCTGTCTACGGTTGCATTCTTTTTGATCTCATCCATACTCTCATAAAACCCGGTCGCAAGCCCCGCCAAAAAGCAGGCGCCCATGGCGGTGCTCTCCACACAGGACGGCCGTCTGACCGGAACTCCGATCAGATTTGCCTGAGTCTGCATCAGATAATCATTTTTGCTGGCCCCGCCGTCCACGTTTAAGGACGTCAGAGGTGTCCCGGAATCCTCGTACATCGCGTTTAAGACATCCACCACCTGATAGGCGATGGAATCGAGAGCCGCGCGCACGATGTGGTTTCTGTTGGTGCCGCGGGTAAGCCCTACGATAGTGCCTCTTGCGTAAGGGTCCCAGTAGGGTGCCCCGAGCCCCGTAAAAGCCGGCACCATGTAACAGCCGTTTGTATCCTCCACCGAGAGGGCGAGCTTTTCGCTCTCCGCCGCATCCCGGATAAATTCCATTTCATCCCTGAGCCATTGCACGCAGGCTCCCGCCACAAAGATGGAGCCCTCAAGTGCGTAGTTGACCTTACCGTTCACGCCCCAGGCGATGGTCGTCACCAGACCGTGCCTGGAGAAGATCGGCGTTTCTCCCGTATTCATCAGAAGGAAGCATCCGGTCCCGTAGGTATTCTTTGCCTGACCGGCCTCGTAACAGTTCTGCCCGAAGAGCGCAGCCTGCTGATCTCCCGCCGCACCGGCGATGGGAATCCTTCCGGGGAGTACCTCTGGAGCCGTATGGCCGTAAATCTCACTGCATGGGCGCGGCTCCGGCAGGATCTGTTTCGGAATACGCAAAAGGGAAAGAATCTCTTCGTCCCAACACAGCGTGTTGATATTGAACATCATGGTGCGGGATGCATTGGAATAATCCGTCACATGCACCTGACCGCCCGTCAGCTTCCAGATCAGCCAGGTCTCCACGGTTCCGAACAGGATCTCTCCTCGCTCGGCACGCTCTCTCGCGCCCTTTACATGATCCAGCAGCCAGCGGATCTTCGTAGCCGAAAAATAAGGATCCACGATGAGTCCGGTCTTTTCACGGATCATCTCCTCTTTATCCTTTA
Source organism: uncultured Lachnospiraceae bacterium (assembly GCA_902783015.1). GTDB lineage: Bacteria > Bacillota > Clostridia > Lachnospirales > Lachnospiraceae > Coprococcus_C. The sequence continues at coordinate 5,458 of CACZPL010000105.1, read as the reverse complement.
AGGTCTCGCAGAATTCCGCCGTCCGCCGGCACTGCCACACAATAGCATTGGCAATGGGCTGGCCGGTCTGCTTATCCCAGAGGATCGTGGTCTCGCGCTGATTGGTGATGCCGATCCCCGCGATCTCGTCCGCTGTCGCTCCCGCATTTGCCATAGCCTCTACGCATACACCGAGCACCGTGGACCAGATTTCGTTTGCATCATGCTCCACCCAGCCCGGTTGCGGAAAGATCTGCGTAAACTCCTTTTGGGCAACGCTCACCATATTTCCTTTTTTGTCAAATAAAATGGCGCGATTGCTGGTGGTCCCGGCATCGATCGCCATGACATATTTTTTCTCTTCCATATGAGTTCCCTCCTGCGGAAACACAAACAAAGGTCAGTATAAATGAAACACGCAAAAAATGCAACAATTCAAAACTGCTCATTCATCTGTCTCCTATCTCTCTATTGTCTTACGGTTTACTACAACAATCCCGATACTGATCAAAACAAGCGACAGAATGTGCTTCACACCCAATGTGCCCGCCTCACCCAGCAAAAGCGCCGACAGTATGACTCCGATCACCGGCGTCATAAATCCGAAGATCGAGATTCTCGACACATCATTTGTCCTGAGAAGGATTCCCCACAAGGTGTACGCAACACTGGAAACCAAAGCCAGGTACACGAGGATCATGACTGCCGCGGTCATCTCGCCGGAAGCGATCCCTCCGGTGCTCCGCTCCCCCGTTACCACGATTCCCGCCTGCCCCAGCGCTGCCATAACAAAGCCGCCGAAGGCAAACTGATACCCGGAAAACAGCACGGTATCGTGCTCCGCAGAATACTTCTTGATCAGAGATGATGACACGCCGTAGCACAGCGCCGAAAGCGCGATCAACCCGTCTCCGAGCGGCCGGAAGGAAAAGCCCTCCGGCGTGATATTGATCAGAAGAACACCCGCAAAGCCGAAAACACAGCCCAAGATCTTCCCGGTTGTCAGCTTCTCCATCTTCATCACGCAAGCCGCAATGATGATCGCAAAAAAGGCCGTCAATGAATCTACGACAGCCGAATTGACTCCTGTGGTATGCGCTAATCCCTCATAAAAGAAGACATATTGCCCGATAGTCTGAAACAGACTCAGAAGGATGATCTTCGGCCACTCATCCTTTCTCGGGATCAGCAGTCGTTTCTGTATCACACTGCCAAACAGGATCACAAGAACTCCGGCAAGAAAAAACCTGAGACCGGCAAACCGTATGATCCTCCACGTTTCCTGCTGCTCAATGTTCCAAAGTTCATATCCGATTTTAATTCCGGGGAATGCGCTCCCCCAGAGAAAGCAGCACACAAACGCTCCGGCAAATGCGATAGCGGTCTTCTTCATCCTATCTTCTCGAACCTGTACTTCTGCTTGATATTCGGATATTTTTCTCTGTCCACCTCGCTCATGAACATCTCGTAAGGGCGGATGTACATCCCGAAATCATCATACAATGCTTGATACACGATATACTTTTCCCGTGTCTCCGAATGAACGGCAACACCTAAAACCTTGTACAGATATTTATTTGCGTTTCTGTCCTCCGGGGACAGTGTCTCTCGCTTAAAATGCTGCACAATATCCCCGGTATGTATTCTCTCATTTTCCATGTTCTTGACCTCTCTCAATTTCCGAAACAGATAGACGAAAGCACTTCTCTGTTCACGGGAAACGGTACTTTTGCAATTCGTTCCGGTGCATGCAAAATATCATCAATGGACATTTCAATCGTTTCCTTCATGACACTCATTTGAAATTCATCCGGGCGGAGAGCTTCATGAATATACATATCAAATTCATCAAAGTCCCGAAACCCTGCCCAACTAAGCACGTTATCTCTTTGCTCACGGCCGGCTGCTTTCAAAAAACCCGGCTGAAACAGTCCGATCGCTTTACCGTGCGGCACCTGATAAGAATACGTGATCCGGTAACTCAATGCGTGCGGCAGGGATGTTCCGCTTTGCGCGATAGCCTGTCCCGCGATATTTGACGAATGCATTAGACACTTTAATTCTTCCTCTGCCATTTCGGCATTCTTAAGAATCGCCTGTTTAGTCTTCCCCCACTCGGAAAGGCCGAGTCTTACCGTATCCTCCGTTCTTTCATCCGCTCCGGTATTGATATAGCTTTCTATCAGATGACCAAGCGCATCTATCGATGTATGGATGATGAGCGATTTCGGTGCTTTTACCAGATACTTGTAATCAACCAGTGCCATATCGGGAAACAGTTTCAATGTGGAGCTCTGCTTGTTTCCTATATCGTTTCTTGTCAAAACCGAAACCGCAGTCACCTCCGATCCGGTACCGCAGGTTGTCGGAACAGCGATCAACGGCAGACTCTCACTTCTCATATCTCCGGCACCGGGATATCCCTTTCTGTGAAGAAATTCTCCCCCTTCATCTTTATGAAAGATCATGATCGCGATAGATTTCGCTGCATCCATCGGAGATCCACCTCCTATGGCGATCACGAAATCGCAGTTTTCCTTCAAGCCAAATTCTCTGGCTTTCATAACGGTCTCTACGGAAGGGTTTTCTTCTATTTCATCAAATATGACACTTTGAACCGCTCCGAACTCCAGAGCATCTCGAACATCCGACAGCGCGCCGCAAAGCTTTGCGGAATTCTTTCCGGTCACGATCAATGCTTTTTTTCCGTATGTACAGATTTCCTCTGCATGCTTAGTAACAGCATCTCTTTCTTCATACACCTTCACAGGTGTCTGATATCGTTTCGGTTCACTCATATTTTCACAGTCTCCGGAGCACTTGTGAATGAGCTGAAGGTTGCCGTTGCATCCTTGAAATAAAGCACCTCGGTATTCCCGTCATCCGCGGAATACATACCCTGTAATGACGGGTACGCATCCAGCATGGATTGTCTTGCTTCTCTCCTGTCATCTTCGACCAATTCTCCGGCAACACGCAACCACTGTCCGTCCTTGAACGCGCAGATCTCCACCTTCGGATTTGCATGGATCTGCTTTGATACCGACTTTACCTTCCCTGTCTGGATGTACAGCTTTCCCTCAAACACGTGAGCCGTTCCGAACGGGCGCACACGCGGCTGGTCGCCCTCCACGGTTGCCAGATAATAAACCTCCGCATTCTTCAAAAAATCAACCACTCTCTGCATAATGATATCCTCCTCATAAAAATAATATATTCAATGATTATTTGATCCTAATCTTCCGCTGTGTAGTCCACATCAAATTTTCTGTCCTTGAAATAGTATTCTCTGTCGTCCTCCGTGATCTCCCTGACGATCCTGCAAGGGTTTCCCACGGCGATCACATTATCCGGAAGATCCTTTGTCACAACGCTTCCCGCGCCGATCACAACATTATTTCCGATTGTTACCCCCGGCATGATACAGGAGTTTCCGCCGATCCACACATTATCTCCGATGGTGATGTCAATACCGTATTCGTAGCCTGAATTTCGGGCGTCCGGATGAATCGGATGTCCCGCAGTATAGATAGACACATTGGGCGCGATCTGGGCATTATCTCCGATCCTTACCTTTCCCACATCGAGCACGACAAAATTATAATTGGCAAAGAAATTCTCTCCGACCTCAATGTTATAGCCGTAGTCGCAGTGGAAGGGCGCCTCAATATTGACATACTCACCGGTCTTACCGAGGATTTCCTTTAACAGCCGGTCCTTCTCGCTCCGATTCTCGGGATCCAGGTTGTTAAACCTGAATATCCGCTTCTTGTTTTCCATGCGTTCCTCGCCAAGGCCGTCCATCCAGGCCTTGTACGGAAGGTTCGCAAGCATTCTTTCCTTTTGGTTCATGGTTTATCCCCTATCATTTATATAATCGAATCTATTCTTCCGAAAAATCCGTATCCATTGCCACCTGCAATTGATAGTCCGGATATTCCTTCTGTACACCGTCAAGGATCTCTTTGTATACCGCCTTCCTATCCGGCGCTTCAAAGCTGATGACAAAATCAAATCGCATCGTCTTTTTATCCTTATCCATGTAAAAGCCATGCATCTGCAGTACATGAGGATGGGATAAAACAATCTCGGCAACTTTCTTTTTTGCTTCGATGATATCCTCGTCTCTGGTATTTACCGAATACACGCCGATCGCCGTCAGGATAACCTGATGCTCTGCATAAACCTTCATTTGAATGCTTCGTATGAGCTGATCAAGCTGATCCGCTGAATAGGTATCAGGGACTTCTATATGAACAGAACCGTTCCAGGCATCCGGCCCGTAATTATTGAGAACGAGGTCATATGCGCCCTGAACACCCGGAAAGTCCGTAACCGTCTCTTTAATGCTCCTGGCGAGATCGGGATCGGTTCGCTCACCGAGGATCTTTGAAACCGTCTCCTTTAACATCTCAAATCCTGATTTTATGATCACGATCGAGATGATCGCGCCAAGCCATGCCTCAAGCGATACATGAAATACCAGAAAAATCCCTGCCGAGAGAAGTGTTGACGCTGATATGATCGAATCGAGCGTGGCGTCTTCTCCCGAGTTGATCAGAGATGATGAGTTGACCTTTTCCCCGACGCTCTTTACATATCTTCCGAGAACGATCTTTACGACAACGGCCACCGCGACAATGATCAGCGATACGGCCGAATAGTCCGGCGTGTCGGGCTTTATGATCTTCTTTATGGATTCGATCAGGGATGTAATTCCGGCATATAGGACAATGACCGAAATGATCATGGCACTTAAGTATTCAATGCGTCCGTATCCGAAAGGATGCTTTTTATCCGGCTCACGCCCCGCAAGCTTGGTTCCTATGATCGTGATCAGCGAGCTGCCTGCATCCGATATGTTGTTCACCGCATCCATCACAATGGCAATGGAATTACTTACCAGACCGATGACCGCCTTAAATGTGGCAAGCAATACATTTGCTATGATGCCTATCACACTTGTTCGTACTATGATTTTTTCTCTTGTATCGGTTGTTTCATTCAACATTCGTTTTTCTCACTTTAGCGAAGTGTTCAGGCACTGCTCTATAAACGCCACTGTCTCTTCCCGTGCCCTTACGCTGTCTTTTCCTTCGAAACCATGGCCCGCATCTTCAAATACGATCAAAGATGCATCATCATAGTACTTCAACGCTTCCTCCGAATATCGGATCGGGACGATAGTGTCTTCATCGCCGTGAATGATCTTCACAGGATTCTTATAGTTTGATATCAAGTTATAGATGTCTATCTCCATAGCCGTCTTATTATAATCCGGACTGATCGGAAGCCCGAGCGCGGTTGTCTTTCCGGCTTCGTATCTGGCACGCGCGTCTTCCGGAATGATAAACGCCGGATACCACAGCACCAAGCCTTTGATATCATTCGGGATTTTTGCCGCGACATAAGCAGACACAAATCCGCCCATGCTCTCTCCGATCAGATAGATCTCTTCGGGATCCACATAAGTAAGATC
>CACZPL010000104.1 GCA_902783015.1 uncultured Lachnospiraceae bacterium | reverse complement strand
GATCCATTTTGCCATCTGCACGATGGAGGAAAGGATCGCACCCCCGCGCCCGCCGATCTTTCCGCTCAGGAAATTCATATCGAGCTTCAGGACATCTACATCGAGATCCTTCAGGATGTTCAGCGACGAATAACCGCTGCCGAAATCATCCATCTCCACCACATAGCCGAGTTCGTGGAGTTTGACTAACACGTTCGACATCAGCTCCATACCGCCGATGGCCGAGGATTCCGTGATCTCCACCCGAAGCAGATACACGGGAACATCATATTTCTTTCTTATAGCCTCCATCTTGTCGGCGTAGTCAGCCTCATGGATGTCATACCGCGATACATTAAAGGAAACGGGAACCGTGGGGATCCCATCATCCAGACATTTTCTCTGGAGCTTGCACACCAGCTCAAAGATATGCAGATCCGCGCGGCTGATCAGCCCCTCTTCCTCCATGACGGGAATAAAGTCCATGGGATACTGCATTCCGAACTCCGGGTGTTTCCAGCGCATCAGCGCCTCCGCGCCCACCATGCGTCCCGTGGCATGGTTGATCTGCGGCTGGAACACCGCAAAGATATGATCATTTTTTAGGGCCTCGTCAAAGCCGGCCGTCAGTTCTTCTCTTGTCATTCTCTTTTCCATCTGTCGTACGTGCCTCCTTTCACCGGCGATCTTTCGGTTCTACTTCAATGATATATTTTTCAAAGGCGTTGATCACCTTCGTATTCTTGTACATGGATTCGCGCTTGAAATCGCGTCCGTAATTGATGTGCACATGACCGTGGGCAAACACCTGCGGTTCAAAGGTGTCAAGCACCCTGTAAAAGGCCTGAAAACCCGTGTGCGGCAGGTCACTGCTGTCATTTAAATGATAAGCCGGCGAATGCGTGATGAGAATGTCGATGCCGTGCGCACGCTTCATCTTCATCCAGAGCTTGCTGATACGCCTGTTCATCTGCTTTTCGGTATACTGATAATTCCCGAAATTGTAGCACATGCTGCCGCCGAGCCCCACGATCTTAAGTCCCTCATACTCGTACACGCTGTCGTCGATGCAGACGCAGCCGTCCGGCGGTGTCTCCTCGTAGCAATGGTCATGATTGCCGTGTACGTAGAGCACCGGACACTTCGCAAAGGTCGCCATGAACGACAAAAACTGCGGTGCCAGATCTCCGCATGAGATGATCAGATCGATGCCATCCAATTTACTTTTCTCAAAGAAATCCCAGTAATACTTGGATTCCTCATCCGCAAGCAGCAGGATCCTCATTGCCTCTATGACTCCTCTTCTACGCCCTTTAATGCCACGATCGGCTTCGCGCGATCGTAGAGCTCGTCGATCTCCGGGATCTCTCCGATCACGTTATCCAACAGATAGTTCATCTCCATGATCTCCGCCGGCGAGAGCTTGGTGTCCTCGTCGTTTCTGATCAGGCCGTCCTGAGAACGGAATACCGTATCAAAGGGCGCAAACTTGCCCGCTATGATCAGATCCTTGACGGTATTTACGATCCGCTTGGTACCCGCCGGGATCTTATTGGAAAGGATGATGTCCACCACTCCTGCAGATAAGCCCCACCAGTAATTGATGGCCTTATCCTCGCTCTCCTTGTCGTCCTGCTTGAAGGTGCCGTTTAATACACCGTCGATGAGCCGCTCGTAGAACACGCCCCACTGGTACACCGGCATGGCGAGATTCACGGGTTCCTCCGCATCGATATTGTAAAGGCCGAACAGGCGGTTTTCGTTGACCGGCTTGATCATCACCTGGTCGGACACATACTGCACGCCCTTCTCCTTGAAATGCTCTATGGCAAGCTCGCGCACCACGCCCTTCACCGAGGTCCACTCTAGGTAGACGGTGGCCGCGGGGTTCATCATGCGCGCACCCAGGGCAAAGGCGTTGATGTCGGCCGGCATGCCGACGATGGGGTAATCCGCAAGATAGCCGATCTTTCCCGTCCGGGATAAGGAGCCGGCGATCATACCCGCCAGGAATTTCACTTCATATAAACGCGCATAGTAGGTGCGCATTACCTTGTGCTTCACATCCAAGGAGCAGTTCATGATCACCGTATCCGGGTGATTGGCCGCAGCCTTTAAAGACACGGCCTCCATACGGGAGGAGGTCGTAAACACGATCTTTGCGCCCTCCTTGATCTGCGCATCGATGGCTGCGGTGATGGCCTCGTCGGAATACAGTCCGCTGGTCATCAGAGTCCGGATTTTTTCCGGATGTTTTTCCTCGAGATGGAGCCGTCCGAGCTCATGGGCATAGAGCCAGTCAGACTCCTTCGGATTCTTATCGTAGATAAAGCCCACTACCACATTCTTCGTCTTGGAGGGGATGAAGTAGTCCATGAACTTCTTGTGCGGCGTTGCCGCGGGCTCCATGGAGAGCGTCAGCTCCCTGCCCTTGGACTCGATCTCGAATTCCTCCCAGAGCGGGCCGATCTTTTCCTTGAGCTCCGCCTCCGTCAGATTCTTTACCTCATCATAGCCGTAGATATCAATAAATATGAGCAGCGCATCCGAACCCAGCATGGGAAGCTTGTCTCCTCCCTTGCTCCTTAACGCCATGTTGAAATTGTGGTTAAAGGATCCGAAATCCTGCTTTTGTTCATCCGTCCAGGGCAGCGTCGGATCCTCACAGGTAAGCTCCAGCAGGCGTTTGAAACAGCCCTCCTGCGAAAACCACACGTAGTTGATCTCCGTCAGCTTGTAGAAATCCATAAACTCGTAGTAGAGCTTGTTCTGAAGATCATCGGTGCGCGCCGGGATCTTGCGCATCACCTGCGCGGGCACGGTCACCGCCTCGAAATACTTTAATACGGATACACGCTTGTTGCCCTCGATCACATAGAAATAATTCATGTACTCGTACACCTTGATGGGCTCGTGGATTCCCTCCTCGATCTGACTGTCGCAGAGGGTGGACCACTTGGCACCGAATTCCGTGTTGTAATCGAGGATCGGCATGAAATTGCTCGCAAAGGCGAAGGTCCGCCCTTGGGTGCTGGTACCCACCACGCGGTCAAGCGGGATCTGCACCAGACCGAGGCTCACCTCGCCCACGATCTCCACATCCTTTATGATCTCATCGAGCACCGGAAGGTACTCGTTTGTTCCCTTGGAAAGCGCAGTCTTAAAT
>CACZPL010000103.1 GCA_902783015.1 uncultured Lachnospiraceae bacterium | reverse complement strand
GGCGAAAGCCATCATCGAGAAAGCTGGCGGTACGATCACGGATGTCGAGGATTGGGGCAAGAAGCGTCTTGCTTACGAAATCCAGAAGATGAAGGAAGGCTTCTATTACTTCATTCACTTCGACGGCACACCGGAAAGCCCGGCGAAGATCGAGGCTAAAGTTCGTATCATGGATTCTGTTATCAGATACCTTTGTGTCAGAACTGACGCGGAAGAGTAGTAGATAATAGGAGGTATTCCGTATGAACAAGGTTATACTGATGGGTCGTTTGACCAGAGATCCCGATGTGCGTTATTCACAGGCTGCAGAGCCGATGGCAATAGGAAAATTCTCGATCGCGGTAGACAGAAGAGCAAGAAGAAATGCGGGCGGAGATGAGCCGACTGCCGACTTCTTCAATGTTACCGCATTCGGCAAGCTCGGAGAGTTTGTTGAAAAGTACTTAAAGCAGGGCACCAAGGTTGTTGTTTCCGGTCGTATCCAGAATGACAACTACACCAACAAGAACGGTGAAAAGGTGTATTCCGTGCAGATCATCGCTGAAGAGATCGAGTTTGCAGAGAGCAAAAATGCACAGAGCGGAAACGGTGGCGGAAGCTACGGTGCGGACAGAATGGCACCGGCAGATGCCAGCGCGGACGGCTTTATGCCGGTACCCGACGGGGTTGAGAACGACTTACCTTTCAAGTAGAGCTTTACTGTAATGGTAGGAGGAAAAGAACATGGCATACAATAAGGATAACAGAGGCGACCGCGGCGATTCTCCGATGAGAAGACGTCCGATCCGCAGAAGAAAAAAGGTTTGTGTATTCTGTGCTGAAGAAGGTTCAGTGATCGATTACAAGGATGTGAACAAGCTCAAGAGATTTGTATCCGAGCGCGGTAAGATCCTTCCGAGAAGAATCACAGGTAACTGTGCAAAGCATCAGAGAGCACTCACTGTAGCGGTAAAGAGAGCAAGACATCTTGCGATCATGCCGTACGTGGTAGATTAAGATTTATGACAGGGAGACGGTAACGTCTCCCTGTTTTTTGCGTGCTTTTTTGTGAATACTTAGTCCTTGTGAAAACAAGTGTTTTTATGTATAATATTTCATATGTGGTGTACAAAAACATAATCGGAGGTGCAATATGAAGATTAAATGGAAAATCACGCTGGTATCTTCCGCGGTGATCCTTGTACTTGCTGTTGCAACTGTCATCTGCGCAAAGATCCAGGTAAAAGATCTGGTTTACAACAAGACATTTGAAGAGCTCGGAAACTACTCGTCCATGGGTATGGATGTGGTAAACGATGTATACCCCGGTGACTGGCATGTGGAGAATGGCGAGCTCTATAAGGGTGATATCGCGATCAAGGATAATTTCGATGCCGTGGATGAATTCACAGAGGGCACGAATGTCCTGGCAACCATCTTCAACGGGGACACCCGTGTTTCCACAAACTTAAAGGATGCTTCGGGATCCCGCGTGGTCGGAACGCAGGCATCCGAGGAAGTGGTCAAAACCGTAATAAAGCAGGGTAAGAATTTTGCGGGTGCCGCACAGGTGCTCGGCAAATCCGCACAGACATTTTATATTCCGTTAAAGGATGCGTCCGGAGCTACCGTGGGTATGTGGTTTGTGGGCTTATATACGTCTGATGTCGATGAAGAGGTTAACGGCGTTGTCAAAGTCATGATCATCCTGGCGGCTGTTCTTCTGGTACTCGGCATCGTTATCTCCATATCGCTCGGCAATGCGATCTCCAAGGCTGTAAATCATGTGGAAAACAATATCGAAAAGATGGAGGAGGGCGATTTCACCTTCCGCTTTGATGACGGATTGCTCGCGAGAAAGGATGAGATCGGTCATATCGCGGTTTCCGCGAAGAACATGAAGGAAAAGCTTTCCGATATCCTGCACAATATCAAGTCGGAGTCCAAGACCGTGAAGGGTGTATCCAACCTCACAAGAAACAGTATGGAGGAAGTACACGGCAGCATCGAGGAGATTTCCGCGACTACCGAACAGCTCTCCGCAGGTATGCAGGAGACCTCTGCTTCCACGGCACAGATGAACGAGAATACCGTATCCATCGAGGAAGAAGTCGCAAATATGCGTGAGAAGACGAAGAACGGCGAGCAGCTCGCTTCCGAGATCAAGCGCCGTGCGGATGACTTAAAGAACGACACGACCGCTTCCAAGAACCGCGCTTCCGATATTTACGAAAAGGTGAACCGTCAGCTCAGAGTTTCCATCGAGAAGACGGCAGCCATCGAGGAGGTTAAGGAGCTTTCCAATACGATTCTCTCCATTTCGGGCCAGACAAACTTGCTTGCTTTAAATGCCGCCATCGAGGCTGCTCGTGCGGGTGAGGCCGGCAAGGGCTTTGCCGTTGTGGCAGACGAGATCAGAAAGCTGGCTGAGAGCACCAAGGAGGCCGTATCCCGTATCAACGAGATCACTATGAACGTATCCGATGCTGTGGACGGCGTGGTGAAGGATTCGAGAGAATTGCTTTCCTTTGTGGACGGTCAGGTGCTCGGTGATTACCAGAGCATGGTAGACACCAGTGAGCGTTACAATTCGGATGCTGATGAGATCAACAGTATGATCAACGAGATCAACGAGATCGCCGAAAACCTCTATGATACCATCGGTCTCATGCGGAAAACCCTCGAGGAGATCACCTCCGCAACGGATGAGGGCGCTATGGGCGCTACGGATATCGCGCAGAAGATCGTTGACATCACGGGCAAAGCAGAGGATGTCCTGGATCGTGCCGCAACAAACAAGGCAAGCGCCGAGAAGCTTGATAAGATGGTCGATTTCTTCAAGATCTGATCATGAATACACGAAAGTACACCCTTTGTTTAGGGTGTACTTTTTTTGTGTTTTGTGGTATTATGTACTATGTATTTTTGTGTGAAAAAGGAAGCGCACCATGGCGGAGAGCAGAGTTAAAAATGCATCGAGAAATATAGCCTTCGGACTCTTTTTGAAGTGCTATCAGATCATCGTCCCCTTACTGATCCGTACGGCGATGATGTACTATATGGGCGTAAACTATCTTGGGTTAAACGGTCTGTTTACCTCCATTCTGCTCACGCTTGAGGTTGCGGAGCTCGGTGTCGGCTCGGCGATGGTCTACAGCATGTACAAGCCCATCATCGATCACGACACGAAGACGATCTGTGCGCTGCTTCGCCTGTACCGGAAATGCTACCGGATCATCGGACTGATCATCTGTATCGTCGGACTTGCACTGACACCTGCCATACCCTACATGATCAAGAAGGATGTGCCCGCGGATGTGAACCTTTATTATGTATATTGGCTGAACCTTCTGGCGACGCTGATGACGTACTGGCTCTTTGCGTACAAGACCAGCCTTCTCGTGGCACATCAGCGCAACGATGTGGTGAGCAAGGTCATGCTTTGCACCAATACGGCCATGTATCTGATGCAGCTGTATATGATCGTGGTCGCAAAGAACTATGTCTTTTATCTGATCGTCACGATCATCGCACAGATCGCCACCAATATCACCAGCGCCTACTTTGCCGGAAGGATGTTTCCGGATTATAAGCCGAAGGGGAAGCTTGAGGAAGAACAGCTTAAGACCATCGTCGGGAAGATCAAGGACCTTTTTACGATGCGCATCGGCATGGTGATCGTCACCTCCGCCGATTCCATCGTGATCTCCATGTTTCTGGGACTTTCCATGCTGGGCGTCTACCAGAACTACTTCATGATCCTGACCGCGGTGTTAAATGTGATCAAGGTGATCTACGACTCCACCCTGTCCGGGATCGGAAACAGCATTTTGACGGAGACGAAGGAAAAAAATTATCACGATCTAAAGAAGCTCACCTTCATCATATTGTGGATCACGGGATTTTGCTGTTCCGAGCTGATGTGCGTCTTCCAGGATTTCATGCGGATCTGGGTGAGCGGCGACGAGGAAAAGATGCTCAGTCTGAGCGTCGTCGTATGCTTTGTCGTCTATCTCTTTGTGGATCAGTCCAACCAGGTGCTCCTCACCTTCAAGGACGCAGCCGGCATCTGGCACAAGGACCGCTTCCGCCCGGTGATCACCGCAGGCGTGAACTTCGTTTTAAACGTGATCATGGTACAGTTCATGGGAATCTACGGCGTTATCCTGTCAACGGTTGCTTCCGTGCTCCTTGTGGGTATGCCATGGCTTTTGGACAATCTGTTCTCCTCACTCTTTGAGGAGAACATGATTCATGAATACATTTCAATAATTGCCTACTATGCCGTGAACACGCTTGTAGTAGTGGTCACCTGTTACTTTGTGACAT